>DAISLF010000001.1:0-3412 GCA_036820585.1 Candidatus Peribacteria bacterium
CGTCCTTCCTCCAGAATCCATCGCATGCGCAGGGACGCCATCGCGGCATCCGCTGGATCCACCAGGTAGCCTGACCGCCCGTCCGCGATGGCATCGGCGCAACCGGAGTCGCCGGGCCCGATCACCGGGACGCCGCGGGCGTTGGCTTCCAGGAAAACCAGGCCGAAACCCTCGAAGTGGTATCCGTGCACGGTGCTGAGCATCAGGAAGAGATCCGCGTCGGCGTAGTGCTGCGCGAGCGCCGCTTCCGGCACATGCCCATGGAACGTGACCATGCTTTCGAGTCCCAGCTCCCGCACGCGGGCACGCAACGAATCTGTGTAGGCGTTCACCGGACAATCGCCGATGAGATCAAGATGGAATGGCAAAAGGCTCTCGCGCCGGAACATGCCGCACGCTTCGATGATTTCGCGGATTCCTTTGCGCGGCTTGAGCGCTCCCACGAAGAGGAGCCGTTTCTCCGTGCGCGCAATTCGCGCAGGAGGCGGTGGCGGCTGTGCGATACCCAGCGTCCATACGGTTGTCTTGGCCGCGACGGCCGCCGCGAGCGCGGGGTAGTGCGGTTGCAGTTCCTCGATGACGCGGTGTCGGGTGTAGCGGCTGATGGCCAAGACGCGCGACGCATGCGCATAGGCGCGCCGCATCAGGAAGCGGCAGCTCACGATACCCAGCGGTTCCACGGCATAGGTGCCGCAGGCCGTCAGCAGCCAGGGCGGCAAACGGTTTTTCCTTCCGAGCGCGAGGCCGAGCGCGTAGGGCTCCGTGAGGACATGGATGAGCGACGGTTCGAAGCGCTTCAGTTCTTTCGCGACCGCGCGCGACGTGCGGTACCACGAAAGGGGATTACTGAGGAGCGAGAGGGGCGCGGGCAGCACTTCGCGCTGCGTGAAAGGCAACGACGCATCGGCCGTCTGCACGAGCGCGACCACCTCGTGGCCCCGGGCCGCCAACCCTTGCACGGTGGTGAGCGCGAGCGTGCCCCAGCCGTCGCGGGGTGTGAGCTGCTGGGCGAGTACCAGGATCTTCATCGGGAAGCGGAAAGGCGTTCGAGATCGCGGCGCACCATCATCGAGACGAGCTGCCGGAAGCTTACGCTCGGTTTCCATCCCAGGATGGCGCGGGCTTTGTCGTTGCGGCCGGAAAGCTCTTCGAGCTCGATCGGCCGCAGGTAGCGCTCGTCGATGCGAATATATTTCTCCCCGTTCCCGATGCCCGCCTCCGCGAAGGCGCACTCCAGGAAATCGCGCACCGAATGCGTCTCGCCGGTGGAGATGACGAACTCTTCGGGCGTATCGCGCTGCAGCATCAGCCACATCACTTCCACGTAGTCGCCCGCGAAGCCCCAGTCGCGCTTGGCATCCAGGTTTCCCAGCGTGAGCGAATCGCTGAGCCCGAGTTTGATACGGGCCACGCCGTCCGAAATCTTGCGGGTGACGAACTCGAGCCCGCGCAGCGGCGACTCATGGTTGAAGAGAATGCCGCAGCATGCGAAGAGGCCGTAGCTCTCCCGGTAGTTGATGGTCATCCAGTGGGCGAAGAGCTTGCTGACGGCGTAGGGGCTGCGCGGATGGAGCGGCGCATTTTCATCCTGCGGCAAATCCTGGTGGCCATGGCCGTACATCTCGCTCGTGGACGCCTGGTAAAACTTCGCGCCCGGGCAATGCTCCCGCATCGCTTCCAGCACGCGCAGCGTGCCGATGGCATTCACCTCGGCGGTCTGCAGCGGCTCACGCCAGCTGGACGCCACGAAAGACCGCGCTGCCAAATGGTAGATTTCATCGGGTGCGATCATTTGCAGGAGAGCGCGGATGGAGGTGTCCTCCAAAATATTCCACTCGTGCAGCCGGAGACGATCCTGCACGCCCAGCTCCCGCAGCCGCCAGAGTTTCGCGGGATCCATGTCGTGCGAGGTGCCGTGCACTTCATAGCCTTTTTCCAGCAGGAGCTTCGAGAGATACGCGCCGTCCTGTCCCGTAATGCCGGTGATCAGCGCTTTTTTCTGGGACATGGAGATAGAGAATGGCGTGAGCCCGCCGTCGCGGGTCATCACAGCGAAAGGTACGTCATTTCCGCCTGCTCAAATACCGCCTGCTCGAAGAGCGACTTGAGATCGTAGAAGACGCCGCCCGGCTTGAGTGCCGCGATATACGTCGCCGCCGGCGTCTCTGCGTACTGCCGATGCGCTACGAGCAAGAGAATCGCATCGTAGGGGCCGTCTTCCAGCGATCCGTTCTTCAGCTTCATTCGCTCGAAATCTTTGGGGTGCATTTCGGAATCGTCGGCCGTCACCGTACAGCCGGCTATCTCCAAGGCTTTCAGCACATCAAACGATTTGCTGTTGCGGGTATCGGGAATATTTTCTTTGAACGTCAGGCCGAGCACCAGTACGCGCGCGCCCTTCACTTTGGAGCCCAGCGCAGCGGCCACTTGCTTCGTAACTTGCGCGCTCATGCCGTCATTGATACTGCGGCCCGCGGCGATCAGGCGCGTGTCCATGCCGAGCTGCTTGGCCACTTCCACCAGGTAGTACGGATCCACCCCGATGCAGTGGCCGCCCACGAGTCCCGGCTGGAATCGCAGGAAATTCCACTTGGTGCCCGCGGCGTCCAGCACGTCTTTGGTCCGCAGCCCGAGAGTGTTGCAGAGCATCGCGATCTCATTGATGAAAGCGATATTGAGATCTCGCTGCGCGTTCTCGATGGCCTTTGCCATCTCGGCGACGCGGATACTGGGCGCGCGATGGATGCCGGCTTCCACGATGGAGCCGTAGAGCGCAGCGAGTTCTTCCGTCGTCTCTGGATCCTGCCCGGCGACGATCTTCACGATTTTGTCGATCGTATGCTTCTTGTCTCCGGGATTGATGCGCTCGGGCGAGTAGCCCAATTTGAAATCGATGCCGCACTGCATCCCGGATTCCTTCTCCAAGATCGGTCCGCAGATATCGTCCGTCACGCCCGGGTAGACGGTGGATTCGTAGACGACGATGGCGCCGCGCTTCAGATGCTTCCCCACCGTGTGCGTCGCGTTTTCCACGAGGGACAGATCAGGATGATTGTTCTCATCTACCGGAGTCGGAATCGCCATGAGAACGATGGCCGCTTTCTCAAGGATGGCGGGATCGCTGGAATAGTCAATGGAGACGCTTCGCAGCTGCTCATTCGTCAGCTCTTTAGTCCAGTCATGGCCTTTCTGGAGCGCTTCGATCCGCTCCCCGGTAATATCGTAGCCGCACACGGGATGTCCCTTGCGCGCGAAGGCGTACGCCAGCGGCAAGCCGACATAGCCAAGGCCGACAATGCAGAGGGTCTTTTTCACCGAGGGCCGGAGTATAGCAGGGCAGTGCTGTGCCTCGGAGTCTAATTGAACGTGGAATATGGAATGTCGAATGACAGCGAAAGGGTCCTTCCATTCA
>DAISLF010000001.1:3512-25715 GCA_036820585.1 Candidatus Peribacteria bacterium
ACATTCAACATTCAACATTCAACATTCAACATTCAACATTCAACATTCAACATTCAACATTCTCAGGTATACTCCCGCACCGATGGCTCCCAAGCGCGCACTCATCACCGGCATCACGGGGCAAGACGGGTCCTATCTGGCCGAGTTATTACTCGGAAAAGGCTATGAGGTGCATGGCCTCGTGCGGCGCGCATCCACCTTCAACCGCGGGCGGATCGACCATCTGTTTTCCGATGTCTACGCGCCGAATCTTCCGATCAGCCTGCATTACGGGGACTTGGGCGACTCGAGTTCCCTCATGCGCGTGCTCGCACAGTCCAAGCCCGACGAAGTCTACAATCTCGCGGCCCAGAGCCATGTGGGCATCTCATTCGATACGCCGGAGTATACGGGCGACATCACGGGAGTCGGCACCACGCGGTTACTGGAAGCGCTGCGCACGAGCGGATTGCCGGCGCGGTTCTATCAGGCCAGCAGCAGCGAACTCTTCGGCAAAACGACCGGCCAATTCCAAAATGAAGAGACACCCTTCTATCCGCGCAGTCCTTACGGATGCGCCAAGGCGTATTCGTTTTACCTGACGCGCAATTATCGCGAGAGCTACGGGATGTTCGCGGTGAACGGCATCCTCTTCAACCACGAATCCCCGCGTCGGGGCGAGAACTTCGTCACGCGCAAGATCACGCTCTCGCTCGCGCGCATATTGGCGGGCAAGCAGGAGTGCTTGTTCCTCGGCAACATGGAAGCCAAGCGCGATTGGGGCTACGCCAAGGAATACGTCGAAGGCATGTGGCTGATGTTGCAGCAAGCCAAGCCCGACGATTATGTGATCGCGACGGGGAAAGTGGCGTCCGTACGGGATTTCCTCGAGTTTTGCCTGGAGCACGCGGGTATCCGGTATGAGAAGAAGGGCGAGGGCAAAGAGGAGAAATACATCGATGCGAAGACGGGCAAAGCGATCGTTTCGATCGATCCGCATTACTATCGTCCCGCCGAAGTGGATTTCCTCTGCGGCGATGCGTCCAAAGCGCGCATGAGCTTGGGATGGGAGTCCAAGACCACCGTGCGCGAGCTGGCGCTCCTCATGCTGGAGGCAGATTGCAAGGCGGAGGGAGTGGAGATGGGGAAGTGAAAGGATTGTCGTGCTGCGCAGGTCTACCGACCGTGCTTCGATACGGTTTACCGTGTCACGCTGTGTAACCGGAGCCGCAGCGCAGGCGTATCGAAGTGCAACCAGCGAACCTACTCAGCATGACAAAACTATTCGTATCTCAGGACGGACCATGGTCAGGACCACAACAAAAAGACCACTCTCGTGGCCTCTTTGTGTTTATGTCTGCTCCCATCCATCAGAGATGTTCCTGGGAACACGCTTCTGGGCGTCGGGAGAGAACGGCTATGGAGACGAGGAGTCTCCGTCACTGTGCCCTGCTATGGTTTCTTCTTTCTCTTCGGAACCGAACCGAAGTCCCCGGGACGGTCTGTCATGACGATCAAGGATCATCAGAAGACACAAGGGAGGGAGGGGGATGCATCCCGCTCTTTCCTCAAACATGAGCGGGACGGCGTTGCAGAGCAGAGAGAAGAGCGGTCACGTGGACAAGACGGTCGCTATGCCCAGGAGTATTCAATGGAGTTGAAAGGTGTGGCCGGGAGGAACGTTTGCGCCTGGTGACCACTCTTCTCTCTGCGGAACCGGTGATATAAAGAACAAGTTACGTGTGTGTCTGGATGTGCGCGATCTCTTCGCCGGAAGAAATCATGTCATCTTAGCCCCCCTTTCCCCCTTCGCAAGAAACAGCGCTTCCCAGAGAATAGAAAAAGATCAGATTCGGTTGTCATGGAAGCGTAGAATGACTCTGATCAAATGTTCCCATTACGTTTATAAAGAGTGACAATCAACGATGTTTTATTCTTTCATGCAATGAAGAGAGCCGGCTGGAAGCCCTGGAACGTCAAGAGAAATGTTCATTTCTCTGCGTAGAGAGTGGTCTGTCGGTTTTCCGCCGGTCGGTTACACTGGTGCCGCACGATTTCTGATATTGCGTGCATTTCCGTTTCTTTCGCATGAGCCAGAAGCGCGTCGCCATCATCGCCGGAGCCGGGCCCGCGGGTCTGACGGCTGCGTATGAGCTCCTGAAGCGCACGGATATCCAGCCGCTGGTCTTTGAATCCACATCCGCCACGGGCGGCATCGCGCAGACCTATAACTACAAAGGCAACCGCATCGATATCGGCGGGCACCGGTTCTTTTCCAAAATCGATCGCGTGATGGAGTGGTGGTTCAATATTCTGCCCCTACAGGGAGCGCCTGCGGCCGATACTGTAGAAAAACAACATCAAATCGAATATGCCGCCGAGGTGATGGTGCGGTATTTGTGTCCGGAGTGCGCCCCCACCCCTGACCCCTCCCCCGTCAGCGGAAGAGGGAAGACGAGTATCAAACGTCCTGCGCCAGACCCTGAAAAAGAAGACGAGGTAATGCTCCAGCGGCCGCGGCTCTCGCGCATCTTCTACCGCAAGCATTTTTTCCCGTATCCCATCGGCATCACCTTCACGGTCGCGAAGCGGCTGGGCTTCTGGAATACGTTTCTGATCGGCATGAGCTACATCCGCGCGCAGATGTTCCCGCTCAAAGACCAAACTCACCTGGATGCGTTTTACATCAACCGTTTCGGCTATCGGCTCTACAAAACGTTCTTCGAGGCCTACACCGAAAAAGTATGGGGCGTCCCTTGCAACCAAATCCGCGCCGATTGGGGGGCGCAGCGCGTGAAAGGGCTCTCGCTCAAGCGAGCCGTGACGCACGCGGTGCGCGATCTGCTCTCCTCCGATTTTAAAAAAGCGCAGGCCGAGCGCGAGACGAGCCTCATCACGCGGTTTTTCTATCCCAAGTTCGGGCCGGGGCAGATGTGGGAGACGGTGGCCAAGCAGGTGCAGGCCTGCGGCGGACACATTCAGTGGAAGCGGCGCGTGAGCGGCGTGCACTTGAAAGACGGGAAAGTGGAAGCCGTCACCATCGAGAACGTGGAAACGGGCGACACCGAGCGCATCGCGTGCGATTATTTTTTCTCCACGATGCCCATCAAGCATCTCGTCGGCATGATCGCGCCGTATCCGCCCGCGAGTGTCGTGGAAGTGGCCGAGGGCCTGCAGTACCGAGATTTCCTCACGGTCGGGCTGCTGCTCAAAAAATTGCATGTGATCGAGAAAGGAAAATCGCCGGCTGCCGACGTGCCCGATAACTGGATTTATATCCAAGAAGGCGGCGTGCGCGTGGGGCGCGTGCAGATCTTCAATAATTGGAGCCCATACATGGTGGCCGACCGCAAGAATTCCATCTGGATCGGCCTCGAGTACTTCGTGAACGAAGGCGGCGACTTGTGGGTGATGCCGGATAGCGAGCTCATCCAGCTTGGCATCCGCGAGATGACGCAGATCGGTTTTCTGCAAAAAGAAGACGTGCTGGACGCCTGCGTGCTGCGCATGCCCAAAGCCTATCCGGCCTATATCGGCAGCTACGATCAGCTGCAGACCGTGCGCGACTACGTGGATACGATTCCGAATCTCTTCCTGATCGGCCGCAACGGCATGCACCGCTACAACAACCAAGACCACAGCATGCTCACGGCGATGATGGCGGTGGATAACATCCAAGAGGGCCATACCGACAAATCAAACCTATGGGAGGTGAACGTGGATATGGTCTATCATGAGTCGAAAGAGAAGACAGAGTGAAGGTTTATCGAGAGCCGAGCGTCAATCCCTTTTCTCTCAGTTTGTACTCAATCTCTCGCAAGGTGGTTTGCCCGAGATTGAGAATTCCCAGTAGTTCCTCGGCAGTTCTTGCGACAACATCTCTCACGCTCCGGATGCCATCATGCTGGAGACAACTGATAGCTCTGGCAGAAAAACCAAATTCCTCCAATGTCATATTCAGGTAACGATCCTGTTCTTCTTGTTGCAGGACAGAGAGATAATTCTGCGCAATTTCATCTGCATTCGATCCTAGAATATGAGCAGCGGCTACGCGCACAATCTGCAAAAGCGCCCGTTCCAGATTCGGTTCTGGTTTCTCAACTACGCCTTTGGCATGGTTCGCATTCACTGTACCGAGAATTCTCGCTGCAAAATCTTCCACAGCGCCTTGAATGATCAGGCCAAGGTTCTCCCGTGCTTGAGGACTGTGGAGCAAGGCGTCTACCTGGTCTTGCACATCTTTCTGCAGGGAAGAAGCTGGATCATTCGCTTCGGCGAGCTGCTTGGTCATCACCTTCTGTACTGCCGCTGCCAGTTGATCCTGGAAGTCGTTTTTTCCTCGTAAGAATTTTGATTCTGTCAGGGCACACATAAGAACAGGAGAACAGGATAGTTGTCTATTCTTATCTTCTTATCTTTGTCCGGTTCTTGTCAAGTGTATTCTGCTTTCACGAAATGCCTATACCACTTCACCGATTTCTGAATTCCTTCTTCAAAAGAAATTCTCGGATCGTAGCCGAATGCTTTTTTGGCTTTTACGATATCCGCGATGTAGCGGATCACTTCGCCGGTGCGCGGATTGCCGATGCTGATTTCTGCCGTGCTGCCGAAGAGTTCCTTCACGCGCTGCGCCAGATGCAAAATGGTGGTGCCTTCGCCGTACGCCAAGTTGTAGGTGTCATTCTTCACGCTCTCAAATTTTTCGAGCGCTTGGATGATGCCGCCCACGGTATCGTCGATGTAGGTGAAATCGAGGCACTTGTCTTTGCCAAAGACCATCATAGGCTCGTTGCGGCGTGCCATCCGGATGAAGAGAGGCACCACGCGCACCGAATCGTCGTACATGCCGTACACATTGCTGAAGCGAAAGATGATGTGCTCGATGCCGTAGCAGCGGCTGTAAGCCTGCACCAACGCTTCGCCGCCCACTTTGCTCGCCGTATACGGGCTTTCGCAGTTTTCCACGCGTACCAAGTCCTCGGTATATTTCTCTGCGGGAATATTGCCGTAGCTCTCGCGCGAAGAAGCGAAGACGAACCGCTGTATGCCGCGCCGGCGCGCGAGCTCCAGCACAGTGAAGAGCGTGAGGAAATTGTCGCGCGCACGCTCCGGGTGCTCCACCAACTCATACACTCTGGCATTCGCCGCCAAATGCACGATGGTGTCGCAGTCGGCGGGAATTTGTATTTTTTCTACCGCTTTTTCATCGCGCAGATCGATCTCTTGGGTGATTGCCTGGACCTTTGGCCGCCATTTGTTGGGCAGCCAGTCGACGCCGGTCACGCCGTGGCCGCGTTCCAGAAGTATTTCGCAGAGGCGCGTGCCGATGGTGCCGGAGGAGCCTGTGACGAGGATATGCATCTTGCGTAGTGTGGGGGAAAAGAGGATGCGGGACAAGACCGGGGACCCGAGGAAGCCATGCTTCCCTGTCGACTGCCCGCTACACTCTTCGCGATGCTGTCTCTTATCTTGCCCACCTATAACGAAGCCGAGAGCTTGCCGTTGGTGCTGCCAAAGATCATGGAGGCGCTTGCCGGCACATCCTACGAAATCATCGTGGTGGATGACGATTCGCCGGACAAAACCACGGCGGCGGCCGAGCGTCTGGCCGCGGAGCTCGGTTCCATCCGCGTGGTCTGCCGCAAGGGCGAAAAAGGATTGTCGTCGGCCGTCATCCGCGGATTCCTTGAAGCGCGCGGCGATATCTGTCTGGTGATGGACGCCGATGGCCAGCATGACCCCGCGCTTTTACTGTCACTGGCAGCCGCCGTGCGCGGCGGCGCCCACATCGCCATCGGCTCGCGCTACGTGGCGGGCGGGGGCGTGGGAGGATGGAACATCGGCAGAAAAATGCTGAGCGCCGGCGGCACGGTGCTCACCCGGCTCGCGCTCGGCATCACGGTGCACGATCCCCTGAGCGGATTTTTCGCCATCGAACGCGCGCGCGCCCTGCGGGCCATCGAAGGCGTGCAGGTCGAAGGATTCAAAATTTTGTTGGATTTGCTGGCGCGCCTGCCCCGACCCCTGCGTCTCGCCGAGATCCCGCTGCAATTCCGCACGCGGCTGCGCGGCGAGAGCAAGTTGTCATTTCATGTCCATCTGGCGGTGCTGCGCACCATTCTGCCGCTCATTGCCCGGCGCTTCGGATTGCCGGTCTTTCTTGCCGTTTGCGCAGTGCTCGTTGTTCTTTTTCTCGCTCGCCTCTGGCCGATCCGCCTGCTCTATCTGGACCCACAGGTGCGGCAAAAAACAGAGCAAGTGATGCGGCGCCTGGCGGATGAGCAAGGATGGAATCTCTCGGATCTCTCGCTTCAGAGTCTGACGGCATCCGATGCCGTCATCATCCATCGCGCGCATGTGCGCGGTCCGGACCCGCAGGAGTGCATGCAAATCACGTTCGATTCCTTTGCCCGCCATCCATGCGCAAACTGACGGCCGCTCTGGGGCTGGAAGCGTCTGCGTTCCTGCTTGCGTGCATGCAAATGCTCGCTGGCGTGCGCACCGACGAGGCCAAGTATCTCTTGAATATCCCGTATCCCCATCCGCCGCTCGTACGCATGATGATGAGCGCGACGGAGGCAATTGCGTTCCAAGAATTCCTGTGGCGCTTCCTTCTCGCGTCGCTGTTCATCCAAGCGGCATGGCTCGTGTGGGATATGGGACGCACACTTCGCTATCCGGAGCGTCTGGTGCTGTGCGGGGCGTGGCTCCTCTCGGGCAGCATTCTTCTCCTCTCGGGCAGCATTCTTCTGGCGCCCGTGAATGCACTGCAGGCACTTGTCTTTCTGTGGCTGCTCTCGCGTCCACGGTTGGCTGAAAACATTCCAGGATGGATTGCTCTCTTCTGGATTGCATCGCTCTTCACCGCGTATCAGGCCGTGCTGTATCTGCCGCTCGTCGTCGCGCTCTTTTGGCGGATGAAGCTGCCATGTCCTCGGCGTCTTCTCTATATCTTCGCGCCGATTCTGTTGCTCGCTCTCTATACGCTCGGCAATCCTTTGGCCGTGGCGAGCATCACGCACCATGGCGGGGAAGACCTGCACTCCAGTCTCGCTCATCGTAGCTTCGACACGCTGCGATTATGGCTCATCGCGGGCAGCGGCATCGGCAGCATCGCCGGGACAATCGGTCTGATTTTTTCGAAACGGTGGGAAATGATCGCATCCTTTGCGCTCGTCTGTGCTTTCGTGCTCCTCAACCGCTTTGACTATTATTCGATTCTCTTCACGCCGCTCCTCATCGCCGGTCTCTCTGTACTTTTTGCACGCAAGCGGCTGCCGCCGCTGCCGTTCTTCGTTCTGCTTCTTGCCGGCACGCTCGTGACGCTCCTTCTCAATCCGATCACGACCGTTCCGTCACCGGCCCGTGCCGTGATGGCCGCGATCGCCGCGCGCCATGGCAGCGGCGATATTCTGATCGATGCGTCCTACGGCCATGAATGGGAATATGAAAGCCGCCTTCCTCTGCGGCGTTACAAGCCCGCATTCTTGCCGCATGCCCAAGCAGTCGTTTGCTTCGAGCACTGTCCTCGAATGCCGTCGAGCTGGGTGCCGCTGCCCGAGCTGCCCGTGACCGTGTGGGTGAAGCGCTAGACGATCACACGCCGTAATATTCCCGGTACCACTCTACGAACCGCGGCACGCCGTCGCGGATAGTCGTCTTTGGCTCGTAGCCGAGCATCTTCTGCGCCTTGGAAATGTCGGCGAGGCTACTGCGCACGTCGCCGGGCTGCATCGGCAGGAATTCTTTCGCGGCTTTCTTGCCGCAGCTTTGCTCCACCATTTTCACGTAGTCCATCAATTCCTCTTTGCGACCGCAGCCGAGGTTGAAGATCTCTTCGGGATAATTGCGATCAAGCGCCGCGATGATGCCCGCAGCGATGTCTTCCACATAGGTGAAGTCGCGCTGCATTTTCCCTTCGCCAAAAATCTGCAGCGCTCTGCCATGCAGCAGCGCATCGGTGAAGAGAAACAGCGCCATGTCCGGCCGGCCATACGGGCCATAGACCGTGAAGAAGCGCAGGCCCGTCACCGGCATCCTATAGAGGTGATGATAGGTATGCGCCATCAGCTCATTGTCTTTCTTATTCATGCCATAGAGCGAAAGTTGATCATCCGTCCGATCCGTTTCCGATGCGGGCAATTTATCGTTGCCACCGTAGACCGAGCTGCTGCTGGCGTAGATGAAGCCTGCGATCTTTTGCAGCCTTGTTTCGTCGAGCACGTTGAAAAATCCATCGATGTTCGTCGCGATATATTCCTGCGGATGCTCGAAGGAGTATCTCACTCCCGCCAACGCGGCGAGATGGCACACGCGGTCGCATCCTTGCATGCTTCCGCGCACGAGCTCGCGATCCAAAATGCTTCCGCGCACGAAGGTGAATCCTTTCTGCTGTCCGAGAATCTTCAATCGCGCCTCTTTAAGCGCCGGATCATAGTATGGGCTCATGTTATCGAGCCCGATCACTTCGTCGCCGCGCTCGAGCAAACGCAGGATCGTATGAAACCCGATGAACCCGGCGGAACCGGTAAGGAAGACACGCATAGCATGGCAATGCTAGCTCTATCGGATGCCGAAGGCACGCTTCATTTGTTTCGTTGATTGCGCAGATCCAACCTTTTTTGCACAATGGATTTCTCCTATGGATTCGCTTCCTCACTATCGTCTCCGAGAGGATTGGGAAACATTCGTCACCTCTGCGCCGGACCATCTCTTCGCAAAAGAAATGAAGCGCCTTGATTTATATGGTTGGAACCTGAACTCTGACAATTCTCAAACGATTCAGTATTTGAAACGCATGATTCTCGTTGCGTTCTCTTTCCCCAGTAATCGCGAGGCATTCCCTCAGGCGCTCGTCGATCAAATCGTCGATGTCATTCGCGAAGAGCTCTTCCACTTGTACGCGACGCGGAGAGACTATTGATGAAATACCTCAGCGCGCGCCGATCCCGATGCCGTGGTACGTCAGCCCTGCGGCTGCCACTTCATTTGGTTCATAGATATTGCGGCCGTCGAAGAGATCGCTGCCTTTCATCGTGTTCTTGATTTCTTTCAAGTCCGCGCCGCGGAAGACATCCCATTCCGTCAGCACAACGAGCGCGTCGGCATTTTTCACCGCCTCCATCGGCGAGGTCGTATAGCGGATCTCTGCCGGAAGTACTTTCTTCGCATTCTGCGTCGCTTCGGGATCGAATGCTTGGACGCTGTGTCCCGCCGCCAGCAACATCGGGAGCAGATCGAGGCTCGGCGCCTCGCGCATGTCATCCGTCTTCGGTTTGAAGCTGAGTCCCCAGACGGCGACCATCGCGTTCTTGGGAAGAGCCGCGAGAATTTTTTGGAAGAAGCGATGCCGCTGCCGCGCGTTGATCCGGTCGGTAGCATCCACGATGCTCAAGTCCAAATCATACTCGCGCGCGGTCGCCATCAGCGCCTTCACGTCTTTGGGGAAACAGCTGCCACCATACCCGATGCCTGCGTGCAGAAACCGCGGCCCGATGCGGTCATCCAGGCCCATGCCTTTGGCGATATCGCGGATGTCCGCGCCGGTTTTCTCCGCGAGCTCGCTCAGCATATTGATGAAGCTGATCTTGGTCGCCAGGAACGCGTTGCTCGCGTACTTCACGATCTCGGCGCTCTCTCGGCTCATGAAGAGGAGAGGTTTGCCCACGCGGGTGATGGGGCGGTAGAGCTCTTCCATGAGTTTGCGCGCGGAGAGAGAGGATTCAGAAGAGTTCTCATTGAGACCGACGATGATACGGTCGGGCATGAGCGTATCCGGCACCGCCATGCCTTCGCGCAGGAACTCGGGATTCGAGACGACGGGAAGGTCGATCTTGGCGTTTCGTTCTTGCAGTATCACGCCAATTTTTTCTTCACATTTCTTTCCGGTTCCGACCGGCACGGTGGATTTATTGACGAAGACGAGGTCATGATCCGCATGGCGCGCCACAGTTTCTGCGACCGTGAAGACTGCTCGCAAATCCGCTTTGAATCCTTCGCCCGGAGGAGTGGCGACCGCCGAGAAGACGATCTGCACCTGCGGCAATACCGATGCGAGATCCGTCGTAAAGGAAAGCAGTCCGCTGTCGAGTCCTTTCTTGATCAGCTCTTCCAGCCCCGGCTCGAAGATGGGACTCTTCCCTTTCTGCAATTTCTCCACCTTGGCGGCATCGATATCCACACCATACACATGGTGGCCCAGCTCCGCGAAGCAGGCGGCGGAGACAAGACCTACATAGCCGGTGCCGACGACGGCGATCTTCATATGCAGATTGTAGCGGGAAATGCGATTATTTCTATGATCTTGGAAAGGCTATAAGCATAAAGCGATAACAAGTACGATAGGGGTATTATGAAGAAGATCCTCGTCACCGGTTCCATCGCGTACGATCTGCTGCTCGGCTACGACGGCTCGTTCCCCGCCGCCATCGATCCCGCAAAGCTCGAGGAACTTTCCATGGCCTTCGTGACGCCGCGCTTCCGCAGGCACCACGGCGGCACGGGCGCAAACATCGCATGGGGATTGCGATTGCTGCATCAAGATCCATTGCTCGTGGGCACGGTGGGCAATGACGGCGGTGACTATCTGTCGCTTCTGGAGGGGCGTGGCATTGCCGTCTCCAAGATCGAAACATTGCCGGCTCATGTGACATCGACGGCGATCATCGCCACCGACAGTGCCGAGCGGCAGATCACCTTTTTTCATCCCGGCGCGGACGGCGCAGGATCGTGGCCGGAGGATCTTTCGGATGACCGCGAAGATATTGCGGTGGGCATCGTCGCACCGCGTGATGCAGCGTTGATGCTGCAGGCGATGCTCTGGTGCGGCGAGCAAAAAATCCCGGCGCTCTTCGACCCGGGTCAGCAGATTCTCGCCTTCGCCAAGGATGAAGTGCTGCGCGCCGTGCGCGCCAGCAAAGGCGTGATCGCCAATGGCTATGAGTGGAGCCTGCTCTGTGAAAAAACCGGCTTGGACGTGGATGGACTGCTCGGTGAGACATCGATGCTCATCGTCACGCAGGGCGAGGCCGGCCTGACGATCTATACCCCGGGGGAGACGATCGTGCTGCAGGGCTGCCTGGCAGAAAAAGTGGTGAATCCCACGGGTGCGGGCGATGCGCTGCGCGCCGGATTCCTCACGGGCATGGCCCACGGCTGGACGCTGCGGCAGTGCGGCATGCTGGGTGCTTCCATGGGATCGTTTGCGGTGGAGCAGGAGGGGACGCTCCTGGATTTTCTCGATCTCAATGGCGTGCTCGGCCGCGCGGAGACGACGTACCGCGAGGTCTTGCCGGAGCTGAAATAAATGGACAAGGGAGAACGGACGATGGAGAATGCGAGCGGCTCCTCCCTCCTTTTTTCATGTCCCATGTCCACGATCCGTCGCTTGCCGCGCAAGGCCGTCTGAATCTCGAGATCGCCGAGAAGCGCATGGGCGCATTGCTCCAAGTACGCAAGCGTTTTGCCCAGGAGAAACCCTTTGCCGGCCTCACGATCGGCATGGCGCTGCATGTCACCAAGGAGACGGGCATCCTCATTCGTACGCTCGTGGCGGGCGGTGCGCAGGTCGCCATTACCGGCTGCAATCCGCTGAGCACCCAAGACGACGTCGCCGCGGCTTTGGCGGAGGAAGAGCATGTGAGCGTGTGGGCGTACAAGGGCGAGAGCAAAGAGGACTACTACAAATTTCTGACGGCGGTGATCCAGGCGAAGCCGCATATCACGATCGATGACGGCTGCGATCTCGTCTCCGAAATCCACCGCAAGTATCCCGATCTCATCCCCTCGCTCATCGGCGGCTGCGAGGAGACGACGACGGGCATCATCCGCCTGCAATCCATGCAGCGCGACGGGGCGCTCAAGATGCCGATGATCGCGGTGAACGACAACAAGACCAAGCACCTGATGGATAATTACTACGGCACGGGCCAATCCACGTTCGACGGCATTCTGCGCTCCACCAATCTGCTCATCGCCGGCAAAACGGTCGTCGTGCTCGGCTACGGCAGCTGCGGCAAAGGAGTCGCGATGCGCGCCAAGGGTTTGGGAGCCCAAGTGGTCGTCACGGAAGTCGACCAGTTCGCGGCTTTGCAGGCGGCCATGGATGGCAACCGCGTGTTGCCGATGGCGGATGCGGCCGCGATCGGCGATCTTTTCATCACCGTCACGGGCAACTTGCACGTCATCCGCTTCGAGCACATGGAACAGATGAAAGACGGCGCTGTGCTCGCCAACTCCGGCCACTTCGATTGCGAGATTGATTTGAAGACGCTGGAAGAAAAAGCCAAGCGCAAGCGGCGCGTGCGTCATTACTTGGATGAGTATCTGCTGGCATCGGGCCGCGTTCTCTATGTGGCGGGGGAAGGACGCCTGGTGAATCTCGCGTCCGCCGAAGGGCACCCCAGCGAAGTGATGAGCCTGAGCTTCTGCGGCCAGGCGCTGGCATGCGAGTACCTGGTGAAGCACAAAGGCGCATTGCCCAATGCCGTCATCACGCTGCCGCCCGAGATCGATGATTACATCGCGGGCTTGCAGCTGGAAGCGATGGGTCTCTCCATTGATGCGCTCACCGCAGAGCAGAAGAAATATTTGGCGAGCTGGGAGGAGGGGACATAGCTCCAAAGCGCAAAGCCACGGCTTTGGGAAGAGGAGGCATTCCTAACCCGCAATGGATGTATTTTCCCTGGAGGATTGCGATTTCCTGTCAGAAACAGGTAGAAGATGCACAAGTTGCCAGGTTGATTTTTTGGCTTAGCTTCAATAAGAAAACGATGAAACCATTCAATAGGTTGATCCATGCCTGATTTTCCTTACAATGCTCCAGATTTGCATTGTCCTGCTGATCTGAATGCAGATCCCTCTTTTGAGAAGTTCTCATTTGAGATTTGTCCTTTCAAACCATGGCGAACAATAAGGAACGTGCTCTTGTGTCACGAACGCATTAGGAATTGCGGGCGGAGTAGCCTGCATTGCGAATTGCGTGACACAATCACCATGAGGGTTCTTCGTATGAAGAAGGAACTGAGTTCCTCGAACAAGCTGACCGCGTCGTGCGGTCGGCCCACCTCCTGCAAGAAGCGGAGGAACAAACACGGCAAAAACTGCCGTCAATGTACCCCCGCGCTTAGATGGCGGCGGTAAGCTTCATCCCCCTCATGCCGTCTGATCTTCGATCCTTTCCCCAAGGATTACATCAGGCATTCGCCGGGCTCCACCAGGAGCCCGGCCATCTTCAAGACCACATTCCTTCTTGTTTTCTTCTCCCTTCTTTTTATGGGTCTCAGACAAGTAGAAATTACTGAAGCCGAAGATGGATCAATCACGCTCGATGCGGGTGCAGAAAAATGTGCTTCACAAGCCGAATATCTTTCTCAGGATCAAGCGAAGGCGCTTCGCGATGTGGCAGAAGCACGTGGTATGGACAAACGATTCGTCCGCGATTTGCGACACATGAAAAAAGCAAAAGCACTTGAGGCGCTTTCATTGTCGCCAGATTTTTTCGTTTCTTCGTCAAAAGAAGAAGCAGCTGCCCCTCCGAAAAATGAGAACCAACAGCAATGGGTACATGCCAGAAATGAGGAAGAGTTAGCATGGCAAGACCAACAGCGGCAGAAAGCTTGCTTCAGAGTAAGCGATGATGTGCGCAGAAAAACTTTGGCAAAGTTCGGTATTCAGGCGGATAAAAGGGAAGCTGAATAATTTTCTAGGGTATATAATTCGAACATGTCCCAAAACGCCCAGGTAGCCTCGATGCTTCGTCAAATTGCAGTGCTGCTCGATGAGCAAGGCGTGCCTTTCAAGCCCAATGCCTACCGCAAGGCGGCGCAGGTAGTCGAGGATTTAGGGCAGGATGTGGCGACTTTCAAAGATGAAAAAGCGCTGATGGAGCTGCCGGGGATAGGCGAGGCGATTGCGGGGAAGATCCGCGAGTACATCCGCACGGGGCACATGCATTTTTTGGATCAATTGCTTGCCGAGCAGGGAGGCTTGCCAGCCGAGCTGATGGCGATCGAAGACCTGGGGCCCAAGCGCATCCGGCAATTCCAGAAAGAACTCGGCATCCAGACGGTCGCCGATCTCATCAAGGCCGCCGAGGAAGGAAAGCTGCGTTCGCTCCCGCGCATGTCGGAGCTGCTGGAGCAAAAAATTCTTACGAATGCGCGCAATGTGACGCAGCGCAGCCGCCGGTTCTCGCGCGAGGAAATCAAGCGTGATGCGCAGATGCTCTTGGAAACGATCCGCAGCGTGCAGGGCGTGGACCGTGCGCAGATCGCGGGATCCTTCCGCCGGGAAAAACCGACGATCGGCGATCTGGATATCATTGTGGTCAGTACATCCGCCAAGAAAGTATTTGATGCCATCACGACTCTTCCTATTGTCATGCAGGTCGTGGCGCATGGCGACACTAAGCTTTCTTTCAATTTGGCATCGAGCCTGCGCGTAGACGTGCGCTGCGTCGCCAGTTCGCAGTGGGGGAGCGCGCTCCTGTATTTCACGGGCAACAAAGAGCACAACATCAGTTTACGCAAACGCGCCATCGAGCGCGGCTGGAAGCTCAATGAATACGCATTGGCGGAAGGCGAAAAAGTGATCGCGAGCCGCGAGGAGAAAGATATTTATACGGCACTGGATTTGCCATATATCGAGCCGACGCAGAGGACGGCGATGCTGCCTGAAAAATAAAAATATAGGTCTCATGTTCTTGGCCTGGGTCAGTTGGTCATGACGCCGAAGATTGGATGTGCGAGGGTATGCGAAATATGTACTGAAGAACGGGAAGGTAGAGGAGAAGAGGGAGATTCTTGGATGTCTGAAAGGCGAAATCCAGCTATCTAATGGCAGGATTTCCCTTCCACAAAAGCATGTTTTGCGCTATAATGATTGGAAATGCACACAAATCAGGCTGTTATAGGGTTCGATGGTGACTCTCTCTCTCTCTACGGGAGCGGAGGCTCTGTTTCCTCGATCAGCAACGCCGTCACGATCTCCTCGAAGAGGCTGTCCAAACAAAAGGTAAGATGGAGGGTCAGAATCCTCTGCAGGCGCTCCAGAGCAATACCGAGAAGCTCGCTGCCGACATCGCCAAGATCAAAGTAGGCTTGGGCGAGTGGATCAACAATTTCTTCCGCAGCTCGTTTGTCATCGACAATAAAATGCAGGGAAAAATCATGCAGGCGGCGGAGGCGCATATCCAGAAGGAATCTGATCTGGCTGTGGGAAAGATCAAGGGGTTCTTCCTACGTGGCAAGCGTCGGCTCTATCTCGCTTCCAAGGAAAAGATCGCGGAACAAATCCGCAGCGATCTCTATAACTATCTCCAGTCGAAGCAGAAAGAGTCTACGGAGCGAGAAGGCCGTTTCAGCCGCCTCTCCCAAATGCTGCGAGAGAACAAAGACCCGCTCCCGCTCAAATCTGCAGCCGAGCGGCAGAAACTCATGGATAGTCTCAAGCGCGTGGGCGAGCAGCTGCAGGGAAAGCTCCAGCGCCGCGACCAAAAAGGCGAAGAGATGCCGAAAGAATGGGAAAGCGCACGGGAGACCGAGCAGATGCTCAAGCAGCAGCTTTTGAAGCTCAATATTCTTGATCCGACCAAAATTGATGCCTACCTCGATCTCAATGCCCAGGGCGGCACACAGCTTCAAAGCCTTGTCGAAAATAATCCTGAGCTCAAGAAAGAAAAGGAATTACGCACCTGTCTGATCAATGCTTTGAAGGAACTCCGGCGCGGGAATGCGCGGTTCTACCGTCTGCAGAAATTCATGGAGCAGGATGCGAATACGGGAACAGTCGAGCAACGGCTGAAATACATGCAGCAAGATGCAAACATCTTGGGACGCAAGATGCGGCTCGCGCTTGGTGGCACGGCACCGTTTGATACTTTTGTGGCTCACCGAGGCGACGGTTTTCTAACACTGCAGGAAGCAGATACGCAAAATTATTACATCCTCGATCTCCAGACGGGCGAGGTGACATATCGCGACAAGAGCCGCGTCTTCTATGACTACCCACTCAAAGAGTCTTCTTTCTCCCTGACCTGATATGGCACATTCCACCTCCCGCAACGGCCAAAGCCCGATTGAAGAAGTGATCGACGGGATCAATGATGCCGATATTCCCGCCGAGGAAAAGCAGCGTCTTTTGAAGCGCATTGAGAAGGAAGGCGGCGTCTATAGCCAGGCACTCCGCGAAGACTTGATCCGCGTTTTTGATGAGCAGGCAGCGCAGGAGCGGCAGAACATCCGCGACAATGACGCGCTTCTCAAAAAGTTGGATGCAGAGAGAGCAGCCGCAGGCACACTCGATGATCTGGGCGATGACTCACAGATTGCCGCCGAGATGATGGCCGAGCAGGGCAGAATCGCCAAGCAAATAGACGATGATGTGCTGACGATGCGCAGCGATGTCATGGGTATGGAACGGCAAGTCTCGCAAGTGGAAGAGGGCCAGAGAGGTGCTATCGAGCAGGAGGAAATCGATCGTCTGCGAAAGGGGCTACAGAAATAGGAGTGGGTCGCCCCAGAACCAAAAACATCCCCCTGCCGGACGGGTCGCTTTCGAACAAAACATTCTGGCGGAGAGAGAGGGATTCGAACCCTCGAACCCCTTGTGAGGGTTACGCGATTTCGAGTCGCGCGCCATCGACCACTCGGCCATCTCTCCGTCGCGATTGTACCCAGGTGACTGCAGAGTTGCATCCTTCATTTTTCTGTGGCTTGAGGGAGAATCTGGCCGGCGATGGCATGTTTGCTTTCCAGAACGCGTATTGACGGCTGCGGCCAATTGGCGAATGGTTTGGGCGAAACTCGCGCGTCACGCAGAATTCTTTTGGCTTCAGCCGGATCAAAAATGTCGTAGAAGCCCATGGAAACCCATCCATTGGCTTTTGTACAGAAAATAATCTTGCGGAAGGGGGATGGAACCCTAGAATCGTCTTACTTACTTCTTTTTCCCCATTTCTATGAGCTACGTCGTTGCATCAGCCATCAAGGATTATCTCAAGAAGAAAGGAATGATGACCGCCGGTGATTTCCCGGAGGCCGCCAGCGCATTCCTGGAAAAGCACCTCGAGGCCGCAGCCATGCGTGCCAAGGACAACGGTCGCGTCACCGTCCGCGGACACGATCTTTGAACCGCACTGCCTCGCAGTTCGAACGCCTCCGTAAGGGGGCGTTTTTGATTCCTAAGAATTACACCGAAGAAACAAGGAACAAATAACTCATCAATATTCCAAAAAGCCGAATGTTCGAACATTTGAGGATTGGTTCATGAAACTTTTTGTCTTTTGTTTTTTCGGTGTCATTTCTCCAATCACCCACCCTTTGCTTCCCTCTTCAGCTCGGCATTGATGAATGCCTGGATATCACCATCCAGCACTCCCTGTGTATCACTCGTTTCGTGGTTCGTCCGCAGATCTTTCACCATTTGATACGGATGCAAAACATAGCTGCGGATTTGCTGGCCGAAGTCGGCGCTTTGGGTGGCGCCCTTCAATTCTTTTTTCTGCGCCATTTCCTCTTCGCGTTTTTTCTCGAGGAGTTTTGCGCGCAGCATATTCATGGCTTGGATGCGGTTTTGCAGTTGGCTGCGTTCAGTCTGGCACGCCACCACGAAGCCGGTGGGCAGATGGGTGAGGCGGATGGCGCTCTCCACTTTGTTCACGTTTTGTCCCCCCGCGCCGCCGCTGCGAAACGTATCCACGCGCAGGTCGTTCATATTGATCTCCACTTCCTTCGTCTCGGTGATTTCGGGCAGCGCCTCCACCAGCGCGAAGCTGGTTTGACGCAGCGCCTTCGCGCCGAAGGGGGAGATGCGTACCAGGCGGTGCGTGCCTTTTTCGCATTGGAGATTCCCGTACGCCATTTCTCCCTGCACGAGCACCGTGGCCGTTTTGATGCCGGCTTCCTGGCCGTCGGTTTTGTCGATGAGCGTCGTCGTCCAGCCCTGGCGCTCGCAGTAGCGCAGATACATGCGCATCAGGATCGCCGCCCAGTCTTGCGCCTCGGTGCCGCCCGCGCCGCCGGAGATCGTCAGGTAACAGTTGGCCGCATCGAATTCGCCGCCGAGGTAGAGCTGTGTCTCGAGCCCTCTCCATTCGTCTTCCAATTGTTTCGTCTGGTCCTGCAGGCTCGCCAGATCCGATGGCTCGGACATGTGCGTCAGCTCCGTCAGCTCTGCCAAATTTTGCGACATCTTGGCGAGAGGTTCCCATTGTTTGCGCAGCAGTTTGAGCTTGGAAAAAAGAGCCTGCGCCCGCTGCTGATCGCTCCACAATGCGGGATCCTGTGTCTGCTGCTCCAGCGTCTCTATTTCTTTGGGGATGCCTCTGCCCTCAAAGAGAGTCCTTGCCCGTGTTCACGGCCGACTGGAGTTCCTGCAATTTCTGGAGAAGCTCTTCCACGGGAAAGGGGGGAGATATCAGGGCGAGTGTAGCGATGTGAGCGGGAAGAAAGAAGAGTGGGCGAGGGTTGGGGTGAGGGATAGGGTTACAATCTGGAAAAAAATGATAAAACTCCTAACCCAAACCCTAACCCTCTCCTACATTTTCAAGTGTTCGCTTCTTCCAAGTCAGGCCATTTTCCGCTATACTGTAGGGAAAACACATGTCAGATGTTTCCGTGCCCTTTCCGGCTTCCGCCCGCCTGCGTTTCGCCGACCTGATGGCGCGGACCGGGGTGCCATTTTTCCTGTTTTCGGCCACGCTCACGATGCTCCTGCTTTTTTCGTGGCTGATGCTCCTGCCGCGGATCACCAAGGTGGAAGTGAGCGGCACGGCGCGCGATCCCGCCGAGATGCTCGCCTACAAATCCCAGCTGGTCGCAGAAATCGTGGCCGATGAACAAGCACGCCGCGATGCGGTACTCATGCTCCATGATGCCGATTATGATCGCTTGAAAACGGCCAAGGAAACGCCGCTCTCTTTTGAAAATATCCGCAGCGCGATTTTCTCGCAGGCGGCGTCGCTGGGCGAAAAAAATGCAGTGACGGTCGGCAATCTCACATACGATCTTGCCGGCAAGTCCGTGCGGCTGCAGGGCGATGTGCGAAACGTCGCGTCGCGCAGCATGACGGTGCTCGCGCAGTTTGTGGAAGCCGTCCGCGCGTTGCCGTTCGTCGCTTCCCTGACACCGCCGCCGTTTGCGCGCGAGGAGGGTCCCGATGGTCCGCATTCGTCTTTTGATTTCACCTTCCGACTGCGATGAAACGTTTCCTCTCTCCGCTGTCGGCCTGTCTCGCGGGATGCGCGTTTTTGAGCGTGTCGGTCCTGTTGCTGGCAGTCCATGTGCGCGCACTGCGCGATACCCGGACGTCCGCGCTGCCCATCGCCGCGCAATTGCCGCCGCTCGAGCATCGTTTGCAGATATTGAGCCAGCAAGTGGAGCTCTCGCAGCTGTCCGCCCAGCTGCGCTTGGGCTCGCCGGAGGAGAAGCTGCATCTCTACGTGTTGCCGCCGCCCCATGACACGGTCCGCCTGTTGGCCTTCTTCGATGTGCTGCGCGACAGCCTCAGCCGCCAGAAGTTGCTCAAAACCATGGCGCCCATCACGCTCGGGGAACCGGTGAATGCCGACGGCTCCGGCGCGCTGCGTTCCCGCAGTTTTTCGCTCGATGTGGCCGTGCGCGATGACGGACGCAAGACTGCACTCGGGCTCATGGATCTTTCGGGGTTACTCACGGTGGGCGACGCCCTCACATCCGAGCAGCTCCAACATCTTTTCTCGCTCACCGAGTCGCAGAACTACGCCGGCATCGTCCCCCTGGAAAAATTCCTGTCAGCCGATCTCTATGGGTACGCGCGCCAGCCGCAAGCGTTCGAGCAGCAGCTTCTGCAGTCATTCCCTTCCGAGCAATTCCTGCGCGACTTCCGCGGCATCGTGGATGCGTCCCGCCTGCAGGAAGCGCGCCACATTCTCGGCGGCCCGCTGGGAGCCATACTCCAGCAGCAGAAGCTCTGGCCGCTTCCGTTCATGCAGATCATGAGCGTTCAGGAAGACGATCAGGCGGACGGGTGGGAGCATCTCGTGGCGGGAGTGGAGGCGTATGCGCGAGGGAAATGAAAAGATGGCAGAATGGCAGGAGAGTAGCAGGTGTTGCAGCGGATATTTTGCCTTTCTGCCCTGCTGCCTTTCATGTTTCCTTTCTTGACCTCCTGCATCCCTTCTCCTACATTCTCCGGGTCCTTTCCTTCTTTTCTTCTGCGCCAACGCCAACGGTTTGATAATTCACGTTCCCAGGAGAAGCGTCCCCGGATCAACGAGCAGATCCGCGCGCCGCAGGTGATGCTCGTCGCCGAAGGGGGAGAAGCGCGCACGCTGACGGTGGCGGAAGCATTGGAGCTGGCCAAGGCGGAAGGCCTCGATTTGATCGAAGTGTCGCCCAAGGCCGTGCCGCCCGTGGTGAAGATCGGCGAGTTCGGTCACTACCTCTATCAACTCCAGAAAAAAGAGAAGAAGCAGCGGTCGCACAGTAAACAGGTGGAGGTCAAAATGCTGCGGTTCGGCTTCCGCACTGATAAGCATGACTTGGACCGTCTGGCCACGCGCGCCCGCGAGTTCCTGGCCGAGCGCCACCTCGTCAAATTTTCGGTGAGGCTGCGCGGCCGCGAGCTGGCGAATAAGGAGTACGCCGTGGAAAAGCTGAAGGGTATTCTCGCCGGCCTCACGGATGCTGCGGAAATCGAGCAGGAGATCAAGCGGCAGGGGGATCAGTTCATCGCCATTTTGCGACCGAAGCGATAGAGTGCTCCTCCAAAGTGATCTTTTGTTTGTTCGTTTCTTCGTTTATTCGAATAAACGAGAAAACAAGCAGCCGAAGACACACAAATACAAGAAGCCAATTTCCCTTTGCAACGGCCTCGGTGCTCGTTATACTGCCGCCCCATGCCAAAGATGAAGTCCCACAGCGGCGCCAAGAAGCGGGTCTGGAAGACCGGCTCCGGCAAATATGCATTCAAGCGCCACAGCCGCAGGCACCTTCTGCAGCAAAAGAGCAAGCGTCAGAAGCGCCTGCCGAGCACCGTGGTGGCGAACTCCCGCGATTACATGCATCTGCAGGGCATGCTGCCCAATCTGTAATTTCTTGTTCGCGGGTCGATAGACCCGCACTATTCCTTTCTTTATGCGCGTTAAACGAGGCATCGTCCGGCACCGCCGCCACCAGAAGATCCGCAAGCTCGCCAAGGGCTACCGCGGCATGCGGTCGACCACTTTCGTGAAGGCCAATGAGGCCGTCGTGCGCGCGGGCGTGAATGCCTACCGCGACCGCCGCCTCAAGAAGCGCAGCTTCCGCGGCCTTTGGATCACGCGTCTGAATGCTTCGCTGCGCAGCCAGGGCATCACCTACTCGCGCTTTGCCAAGGCTCTCACTGATAAAAAGATCAGCCTCAACCGCAAGGTGCTCAGCGAGCTCGCCATCCACGAGCCCGCCGCGTTCGCCGCCGTCGTCAAACTGACGGGAGTGGAGCCGGTCAAAGCGTAAGGCTCTGAAGAAATAATTTTTGAAGCTTTGCTGTTCGCAAAACTCTCAATAAGTACGGGTTTTGATTGTGCAGACGAAAACATTCATTATAATAAATTACCCGTATCGGCAACTTCCAGCGCTGGAGCGCCGGACCGTATGGGGATCTCTGATGCCATGAGCGTCAGAGAACACGATGGTTCTTTCACAGGAAAGGGAATGTCATGTCGCATGAAGAACACCCCGGATGCCGAGACCAGGTAAAGGTGGTAGGTTTGACGTTACTGATTCTTTTGCTCGTATGCGGCGCCTTGATACTGGCCTGGTATTTTTCGCCGTGGAAGTCCTTGCCTCAAGGAGAGCCGGGCAAGCAAGGCTTGGTAAGCAATCTCAACAAGGCTGAGCCGACTTCAGAACATTCTGACCAGAAGCCTCAGCCGGAGAAGGTGGCAAGTGCGAATCCAACGGCTCCTTCTTCTTCCAAAGATACGGTGCCGCAAATCGATATCGCAAAGCTGCAAACCGATCTCGACATGATGTCGAAAAATCTGGTTGTAGCTCATGCGCAAGTCACGGATCTGACGAAAATGCTGGAAGCAGCGAAGGTTGTTGCGAAAACAGATCTTGATCTGCAGACGAAAGCTGTGGCTGATGCCAAGGATGCACAAGCCGCCCAGGAAGCGGCCAAAGCCGACAAGCCCCAGGAGGCCCAGCAAGATGCTGCCAAGGCCGCCCAGGAAGTAGCCAAGGCCGCCCAGGAAGTAGCCAAGGC
>DAISLF010000001.1:25725-41992 GCA_036820585.1 Candidatus Peribacteria bacterium
AAGCCGCTGCCGAGAAAAAGCGCGACGATGCACTGGCGCGACTCGCCGGCCTGCAGAAGAAGTTGGACGAGGCTCAGGCGATATTGCAGAAGAATGATGATGCCCGCAACCTGCTCCGAAAAGCTTTCGAGGCAACCGTCATCAAAAAATCGCTCACAGTGAAAGATGATACGGTGACGGCACTTGCGTTTTCTAAGGATGGCACAAGACTGATCTGTGGGACTGCAAAGGGGAAGATGCTCGTGTGGGAAATAGGGAAATGTCCTTCGGAGCCCTCGCTACTACGCGGCATTGCATTACCGATCGCCACGGTGGCAATCGAAGGCGACGTAGCCGCTGCTGCTAGTGGCACGGTCTTCCACGTTTGGCAGGTTTCGAGTGGCAAAGATGTCACTGCTCATCTCGATCAGCCGGTAAGTCGCGACATTAAGCAGCTCTATATTAAGCATGAGACACTGCAAATATCTTACGAGAAAACCAGTGCAAGCTTGCCCTCCCTGCCTACAGATTTTCGCCTTCAGGTGTGGGTACAGGAGGATTCGCCGCATGCTTACTGTCCCATTTCGCGGACAATGGCGAACGTGACTTCCCAGGGAATTCAATTGGCCACACTCCCCGTGTGGGTAACGAAGCCCTAAGAATAATAAGAACCATCGTTGAGCCCCGGTATCATGCCGGGGCTCTTTCTTCCGCTACGCAAAAGAATCAAATGTATGTTGACTTTTGAAATAAAAATAGTAATTTACTATAGTTCTTTGTCATCACTGCTTCCCCACACTCTTCTTTTCATAGTGATGTGCCAAGAAGGCTGTGGGGAAACATTCACACGGCAAAACAGTTTTCGTTTCGTTACCGAGGGAGGTCCTTGGTGACGATGCGGAGTCAGAAGGAGTCCGATGTCATGCGAAACCAGTCTCGTTTCTTGACCATCCTGGGAATCGTTTGCTGCGCGGTCGTCCTGACCTGCGCCCAAATCGTTCACGCCGGCAACCCCGAAGGGGTTACGGCCACACTCGACTTGAGGCCCATCGTGACCATTCAGATCAAGCAACCGACAGTACTGGTCCTTCCGCTCAAGGTAGAGCCGGGGACCAAGCTTGTGACTAAAACGGGTTTCATCGTCGCGCAAAAGCTTACAGTGGATTTTGATGAGTGCAACATCCCGCTGCCTCATCGGGTGCTGGAAGTGCCATTCGAGCTCAATGAGACTATGGAACTTACCACTGCTCTTCGGCTTGAGGCGGGGACAACTCTCATGCCAAAGACCATCATCAAAACGCGCGATGATACCGCTCAGCTTTTGCCCTTGTCTGCGCTGCCTTCGGGCACCGTCATCAGATCGGAGATTCTGACGCCCGAACAAACCAAACGGGAAGTCGGTATCTTGTACGACGATCAGACACTTCTGGAAAAGAAGGTTTCACTCTTGGCAAACAAGGTGACAACCGCCCAAGCGACCGCGGAAAATGTCAAAAACGAAACCTTGAATGATGTCGCGGAATTGCTCAAGAAGAAAGGTTTCATCGATCTGCCTCAGAGAGTGGAGGTGCAGGAGAGTCGCCTCGCCTCACTGGAGAACGTTGCGAGAGACCACGAAAAACGAATCAGGAATCTGGAGGTGGCAACAAGAAGCCTCGACCAGATGGCGCATGACTTGGAAGGCCTTAAAGATGACGTCAAGGACGTGAAAGAGCATCTAAAAGTCACGAAGACCGAAAATTACTACTACATCACGGTGAATGGTTGGGCCGAATACCCATCCAGAATCGTGTATGAGAACTACACATGGTCGTATTGCGGTAATTGCCGCTACCGACGCTGCCGTTAACCCACAGCATGTAGCCTGAGCAATCAAGCTACGATCTCCCCCCTCCAGCGCTGGAGGGGGGAATTTGCCGTAGAGAGAAAAATAAGCTATAATAAGGAGAAATGAACACTTCTATCTTCAAAGAAGCCGTAGGAAAACTGACCGCAATCGCGCCTGAATTGCGTCAGAAATTTTTGAAGGTAGCCGATGATCTGACTTCCGCTGATTGCCAGCATATTCTGACGCATCTTGAAAAATTGAATACGGATCTGGAGAAGAATGACCAGAAGTACGTTGCGTCACTGCAACGCAACAAAGCGCTGATCCAACAGGTGGAGGCATATGATCTTCCCATCCTCGACAAGCTGACCAATGCATAAGATATGTCAACGCACGGGCGATTGTATCCTTGCCGAGCGGCGCTTGCTCGGATTCAACCGCGCACCGGTGCAGCCGGCTTTTGATGAAGACGATAGAAAAGAAATGAATGACAGGATTCAGGAAGATACCGCGTATATGGATGGAACATTCAAGAAAATCGTCGAAAAAACTCAACGCAATATGAGCCTGACGCTTTCGCAGGAGCGGATGCAGGGCATCGAACGCCAGCGAAAAGTGATCCGCGATAAAATGGCGACCATTCAGCGGTTCTCTTTCCGCTCTCGTCACGAGTATATCCAGTATCACGATACTCTGGTGACGGAAGTGGAACAGCTGCTGGCCTATGCGAAGTTTCAGGCCGAGCAACAGAAGGATCTGGAAGGCAAAAAGGCAGCCCCGCTGCTGCCTGAGGAATACACGCAGAACGGCGTCAAACAATATTGGATCAAAGCGAATCGCAATTCCACGTTGCAATTTGCATATATCCGCGAAACTCCCCAGGCGGGCAAATTGGTGGGTACGATTGATGTTCGCCCCGGCACTGTTTCTTCTTCCATGCAGGGAGTGTTCACTATCAAACGCGGCAAAGACGACGAAGGAAATCATTATTTTGTCGTAACTGCCGATCCCCGTTTTAACGGCACTTTTACATTCATCAACGATGGCAGGCGAGCAACCGTGGATGTTGCGAGCATGGGAGAGCAGCGTGCTCTGCAGCAGAAAATTAAAAAGCAGAAAGAAGCCGATCGACAACCGCAGAAGAATATATTTGGTGATGCGGCGGTTGATGCGCTTATCGATGAATGGCAGGCATTGAAAACAGCTCGTCAACAAGAGTTGCAACAGCCTTCACCCGATGCAAAGCGAAGCGAGGAGATCGTTCGCAAAGTATCTGCATTACAACTGCGCATCGACGCGGTAAAAATCTATCGATTCATTACGAAGAGAGGCACAGATCAATGGTGTGGACAAAAAGATGGAGTGCCCAAGTGCGAAGAGCGCACCCAATACATGGTGCGAGAGGGGAACCTGTTTAAGCGGACTCTCAACGTGGAGGGCTTTCCGAAAGAAACGTCGAGATTCGCCGATGATCATTGGGAAAAGGCTCCTCGATGAAGGGTCATTTCGTTTCCTCCACCTCCTCCGGCGTCACTTCCACGGGCAGGTTTTTGCCGGAGCGCAGCGTGCCGTAGTAGCCGATGAGAGCGAGTGTGAAGAGGAGCGTGCCGAACGCACTGACGCCGTCGGCGAGGACCGTGCCGGCGGGCGACAGCCGGGGATCGAGCGCTTCGATCAGGCTGCGCAGAATCGTTCCCGATACTTCCGCCGGCAGGATCAGGAGAAGCAAAAGCGCCACCGTCATTCCCAGTACGCGCCAGAAGCGGCCGCGGACCATGTCTTTGCTTTGTGCCAGAGCACTACGATACCTGCGGCCATCCGCAGTGACGGCTATGGGCGAGAACATCGTGCGCAGACTGTAGGCAATGCAGGGGAGAAGCAGCAGAGGCAACGCCAGAAGAATCCAGCAGCGGGCGAGGAGAAGCGGAAGTC
This sequence comes from Candidatus Peribacteria bacterium, assembly GCA_036820585.1. Classification (GTDB taxonomy): domain Bacteria; phylum Patescibacteriota; class Gracilibacteria; order Peribacterales; family Peribacteraceae; genus DAISLF01. The sequence continues at coordinate 29,465 of DAISLF010000001.1, forward strand.
CGCCGATTGCTGCGGCACCCACGCTCGCGGCATACAGATGCACAGCGAGAGCCGCGCAGTCCGGCACGAGCAGCAGCACGAGGAGTGCGGGGAGCACGAAGAGCAGCGACCAGTAAAACGTGAAGCAGGTGCGCAGGACGGACGTGAAGAAGAGTGGCATCACGAATGGCCGTGCTTGCTTGCAGACGGCCTTGAAGGATGTGCGCCCCCGCCCCGCGCGCTGCTGGATCATGCGGCGGCCGACGAGCAAGATTCCCGTCATGCCCCAGTAGGTGACGAGCGTGAGGAGCAGGAATACCGATGCCTGCGCGATGGTTCTGCCCGCCGCGTCCGGGATCGCAGCCGATGCCATGCCATGCTGCAAGAACAGATCCGACAACACCGATGGCAGGATGAGAAGGCACAATAAGACGGTATTCAACGCCGGCTGTTTGCGGTAGAACTTCCACGCATCCCTGATGAGCGATAGTGGCGTGAGGTGCTTTGGCATGGATATGTCAGTGTATGCGATAGAGAGAGAGCTGCCTAGCAGGAGAGGGCAGCAGGGCAGAAAGGGCAGAAGGTCGAAACCTACTGCCTTTTTGCCTTTCATCTACCTTCTGCCCTATTTCCGCTTCACCCGCACGAAGCCGGACACATCGATCGTGCGCAGCTTCTTCTCTTCTTTTGCCAAAATATCGAGAAGCAAGTTCACGCCCAGGGCATCGGAAGCCATATGGCTGCACTGGATCATGTTCACGTGGAATTTCCGGGCTTCCTCCAGCGTTTTCTCAGTGGCATGCATGGTGAGAATCGTCCCCACGCCCGCGCGCGCTTGCGACTCCAAGAAATCCTCCGGACCGTTGGTGCCGCCGGTGAATTCCGTCGCCACGATCTTGCCGGGCCTGCCCGAGCCGCTGCCGTTCACGATGATGGGAGGATTGCCCTTTTTGGCGTAGTACTCGTATTCCTCGATATCCGTGAGCGCTTTCACAATGGCATTCAGATCGTCGAATTCCTTCGTGCAGATGACTTTCTCCACGAATTTCCATGCGAGGTTATCGGTGATGGTGTGGCAGCAGAAGGCCGGAAAGCCCAGGAGTTCCGCCGCGCGCTCGGTGCGGAAAAGGTTATCGGGGTGGATGGCGCGCCAGATGCGGGCGACGCGCGGGTTCAGCTGCGCTTCGGAGATATTCACCGGCACCCCCACGTCTTCCAGAATATCGATCTGGATCGACATGGCTTTATCCAGATCCGCGAGCGCGCGGCCTTCCGGATGGTGGATGAGCACCGCATCGATCTTCTCGCCCTTCTCGCGCAGGCGGTCGGCGAGCAGCAGTTCCGGCGTTTCGATATCGATGCCGACCATCAGGACGGTTACGTCCTCTTCGCCGGTTCCGTTGATGATGCGCGAGTCGCTATAAGGATTCCACGTGCGCTCCATATCGAAATGCTCCTTCTCGCGGCCTTCCAGCTTCTTTTGCTTCTCCATATGCTTCTGAAGCATTTTTTCGATTTCCTTGCGGCTGCGCGGGTCTGCTTCGATGCCGATATCGACGGCGCGCCGGAAGAGTTTTTGGAGCTTCATAGCAAGAGGAGGGAACGACAAAAGTGATTTGTCGCCAGGGTAAAGGGAGAAGCAGGCAGAAGTAAAGCAGTAGAAAGAAGAACCAAGAAACAAGAACCGGGGATTCATCAGTCATCTAGCATCCGAATATTCGGACATTGGATCTTACGAATTGAGCTCTTCTTTGGTTCTCGGTACTTCGGTGCGATTACGCTGCTGGAAATATTTCTGCATGCCGCCTGCCAGCAGCAGCGGATGTCGCAGTGCGATGCGGATGAATGCCTGGGATCCTCCGCCGCTCACTTTTTTCCCGGTCTTCGCGCGTGTCATAAATTTGCCGGTCATCACTGCAAGCTGATCACGCAATGATTGCTCGGCGGCTCCGCGCAATTCGCCGCGCGGCAACTCGCGCAGCAACAAATCGAAGAGGGAGAGGCGATCAAAGAGACCGCGGCCTTCGGCTTCATTGACGGCGCTCGCCGCAGAGTCGTGTACGCGAAATGCGCCCAATTCATCGGCGATGTACCACCAGGGAGCACGCAGCATCGCGCGTACCCAATACTCGGTATCGAGCGCCTGGGGCAGATCTTCGCGGAAGGGGCCCAGCTTCTCCATCAAACTGCGCCGCAGCAGTACGAAGCTTGGCTCGCCGATCACGTTGGGGCGCAGTCCGCGCCCGAGCCACCAGCGCAGGAATGCAGTGGAATCCTGTCGCCCGCTTTGCAGATGTTTTTTTTTCACCGCCGTGATCGCATGATACCTCGCATCGCGCCCGTCACTCTTCCCTTCCAGGCGGTATTCGTGATTGGCCGCGACGAAGCCCAGTGTCTTGTCGGCTTCCAGCGTTTCCACCGTTCGCTGCAAATACGCAGGCTCCCACACATCGTCTTGAAATAAATATTGCACGTACTCGCCATTCCCCAATGCCAGGCAGGCATTCCAATTGCCGCCGATCCCCAGGCGCCGCGGGCTGCGCGCGAAGGTGACGCGCGCATCATGCAGATAGGGCTCCACCATCGCCCGCACATCGGCTTTGGATGCATCGTCATGGATGAAGAGTTCCCAGTGCCGGAAGCTCTGCAGCATCAGAGAATCCAGCGCCGCTTTCAGGTGCAGAAAGTGCGGCTCGTACGTCGGCACGTAGATAGAGAGGAGAGGTGGCAGAAGCCGAAGGGGCAGAGGATTCAGGTGATCATTCTATCGCACTTCGCGCATTTTCTTCACAGCAAAAATACGTCCATTCTTGGCTTCGTGACGAGAAATCGGTTGAATCTGTTTCTTGTGAGAAAAGCGCGTCGTTGATCGTTCTCCGCTTGTCTCATCCCAGAACCACCTTCGCGTCCGCGATGGTGAGTTCTTGTTCCCACAGGAGCACGGGATTGAGGTCCAGTTCTTGCATCATCGGACAATCGGTCACCAGCTGCGACACGTTTGCGATGAGCTCTGCCAACGCATCGATTGCCAAGGGTTTCGCGCCGCGCAATCCCAAGAGGAGCTTCCAGGACTGCAGACTTTCGAGCATTTCGTACGCCGTTTCCACCGTGACGGGCGCGATGCGCAAGGAGGTGTCGTGCAGGAGTTCCGTATAAATGCCGCCGAGGCCCGTCATCAAAAGGTGGCCGAAAGAATCATCGCGGATTGCACCGACGATGAACTCGCTGCCCGCCGGCAGGAAGCGCTGAAGGAGGATTCCATCCACTGTCGCAGCGGGCGCATGCTTCTTCGCATTCAGCAGTATCTGCGCGAAGGCCGTGCGCAGTTCTGCTTCATTCTGCAGATCGGTGCGCACGCAGCCGATGTCCGTCTTGTGGATGATCTGCGGCGAACTGATTTTGGCCACGACAGGATAGCCGATCTGCGTTGCGAACTTGACGGCCTCGTCCGCGGTGGCAGCGATCATCGAGGCGGGGAGAGGCAGATCGTAGAGAGCGAAGAGTTCGCGCGTCTTTTGTGTATCGAGAAGCCCGTGCGTATCTTGTATGATCGATGCGGCTTTCACTTGTCTTTCTTTGTTGGAAGAGGCGATGAGCGATGAGGAGGAAGCGGGAAGCGGACGCAATGCCGCCAGCGCCGCGATCGCTCTCTCGGGAGTCGGGAAATTCGGGATGCCGTGTTCTTGCAATTTCTTTGCAGCTTCCCGGATATGTTTCTCGCCCATGAAGGCGGTGACGATCGGCAAGAGCGGACGCGAACGCATGGTCTGGATGATCGTGTCGGCGATCTCGGTTTCCGGCGTCATCACCTGCGGCGTGAGCAGCACCGCGATGCCATCGATGGACGGATCATCGGCGCATGCGGCGAGCGCCGCCTGGTAGCGGTCGGCGAGCGCGTCGCCCAGGACGTCGATGGGATTCTGGATGCTCGCGGCGGCCGGGAGTGCGTGCTTGAGATTCTCCCCATTGAGGATCGTCAGCGGCACGAGGGTCAGTCCTTCATGTTCGGCGGCGTCCGTGGCGAGAATGCCCGGGCCGCCCGCATTGGTGATGACGGCGATCTGGCGGGAGGGGAGCGGCGGCTGCGAGGCAAGGACGCGCAGCATATCCATGAATTGCTCGGTGGTGCGTGCTCGGCGGATGCCGGTCTGCAAGCAGGCGGCATCAATGGCTGCATCCGAGCCTGCCAGTGCGCCTGTGTGTGAAGAAACGGCATGCTTGCCGCGTTGCGAGACGCCCGATTTGATGAGGACGATCGGTTTCGTCTTCGTCACTTCGGATGCGATCTGCAGGAATCTTTTGCCATCGCGGATGCTCTCCAGATACATGCCGATCACGCGTGTTTGCGGATCGTCTTTGCAGAGCAGCAGAAAATCAGACTCATCCATCGCCGCTTTGTTGCCCATGCTGACGACGAGCGAGAAGCCCATCTGCAATGCTGCCGCGCAATCCATGATCGCGACGGCAGTGGCGCCGGATTGGCTGAGGAGCGCGATATTGCCGGCCTTGTCCAGATTTTCCCCAAACGACGCATTCATGCCGATGGCGGGCCGCAAAACGCCCAGGCAATTCGGTCCGACGAGTTCCATGCCGTACTTTTTCGCCGTTGCACTCAGCTCAGTCTCCATCTTCTTTCCTTCCGCGGTTCCCATTTCCCCGAAGCCCGCCGAGATCACGATGAGCGTTTTTACATTCTTCTTGCCGCATTCCTCCGCCAGTGCATTCACCGTCGCCGCAGGCGTCACGATCACGGCTACATCGACCATACCGGGAATAGCAGTCACAGACTGGTAGGATTTCTTCCCGAGAATTTCTTCCTGCTTCGGGTTCACCGGATAGATTTCACCCTTGAATCCTTGGGTGAGGAGATTTCGGAGCACGATATGCCCCACTTTCTTGGGGTCCGCCGATGCGCCGATGACGGCGATGGAGGTGGGATGCAAAAGGGACATTTCCTTATAGTATAGCGGATTTTGAGTGTTTTTTGAAGCATGAAAAATCGCCTGATATCTCTCATTCCTCCTCCAAATTTACTTCGTCCACCGGAACGTATCGAAGATTTTCTTGGCGAGGGCGGAATCGTCTGTCTGCTGGCTGATGCAAATGAGGACAGTCTTTCCCCCCTTCTCGGAACAGAGAGCGTAGGCGGCCGCGCCTGTTTTGCAACCGGAGGTCCAATATTCCTCTTTAGTACAGTTGTTGGTGGGAACGTCGCATAGAGCATCGGGGTATGGCTCATCAGAGGACGCTTGCGCATCATCTACTTTACCCCATTGTGCCTTCCCTCCCGATTCGGATATTTCTTGCATATGCGTGGAACCCATGAGGGAGGGGGAGCAAGATTTGGGGAGAGCTGTAAAAATGACGTCGAAATCTCCAGCAGACGGTTCAGTGAGCGGCCGATACGTGCCGAAGCCGGTTTTGGGTCCATCGGCCGGCGGCTTTCCTTTCCAAGAAACAAGTGCTTTCTGGGGGACATCCACGGTATAACCTATTTGAAGATTTTGGTAGTGATACCAACCGGGTCGCATAGCAGACGGTGGGGTGCTCTTTAAGCATCCCACGAGTACCGCACAGCCAGCCCCAATTAGAATTAGAGAGAGATTTCTTGCCATGATTTTTTCGCTTTTTTTAGAGGAAGGTTCACAGAGCATGCTGACAAGAGCAAGACGGCCGACAGAATGAGAAAGCGTGACATTGAACTTGGGGAGAACGCTTATATTCCTCACATTGAGGCGGCTGACTCACTATATCAACTCTGTTGTTTGCTGTCATTTCATTCTTTGATGCTCTCTCTACTGTACAATGCTTTCTGATGCCTTCCATCCACATCATCTTCGCCTCCACGAGCGGCCATACGGAATATGTGGTGGATACGCTGATCGATATTTTGAAAAGAAAGAAGATGAAAGTGGAGAAACAGCAGGCGGAGAGGACGAAGCCCGAGGATTTATTGCGTGGCGATCTGCTCATTCTCGCGTCCAGCACCTGGAACACGGGCAATGTGGAAGGTCAGCTGAATCCCCACATGTTCAACCTGCTCCTCGACCGCGCCAAGGATATGACGCTCAATGGAAAGAAAATGGCGCTGATCGCGCTGGGGGATGAGCGGTATTTCTACAGAGCGAATGCCGCGCTGCATCTCGAAACATTTACGAAAGATCACGGCGGGACGCTTGTCTGCCCGACGCTCAAGATCATCAATGAGCCCTACGGGCAGGAGGATGCGATCAACCAATGGGCGCAGTCGCTGCCGCTCCCCGTTCCCCACAAGAAATCCTGACCATGCAACGCGTCTCCCTCAAAATCGTCGGCGCATCCGGGCAGGGCATCAACTCGATCGGCGAGATCGTGGCCAAGGGCCTCAAGCGCAGCGGCTACTGCGTGTTCGGCTACCGCGAGTATCCGTCGCTCATTAAGGGCGGGCATGCAAGCTATCAGCTGGACTGCAGCGCGGAGGAAATCGAAAGCACGGAATTGCAGGTGAATGTCCTCATCACGCTCAATCATCACGGGCTGGAGCTGAACCTGCGCGACGTAAAGGAAGGCGGCATCATCATTCACTCTACAGAGGGCTGGAAATTCTCGCCGGAGCAACAGCATTTCATTGCCGACCATCGCATCACGGTCATCCGTCTGCCAGTGGATGACATCTTACGGCGCCTCAAGGCGAAGCCGATCCTGGGCAATGTCCTCATCGCCGCATTCGTGTGGGCGGCATGCGGGCAGGACAAAGAAATGCTCAAGTCGCTTGTAGGCGAGCGCTTCGCCAAGAAGAAAAATCTGCTCGATGCCAACATGCAGTGCATCGAGGAAGGATTTGGCTACACCGATCCGGTCATCGGGAAAATCACCGTCGATTTCCCCAAGCCCGACGCGCGCTGGAAAGATGACTTGCTCATCACCGGCAGCCAAGCGATGGGGCTCGGCGCCATCCACGCCGGCGTGCGGCTGTATGCCGGCTATCCGATGACGCCCTCGAGCCCAATCCTCAGCTTCATCGCCGATCTGCAGAACAAAACCGGCATGGTGATCAAGCAAGCGGAGGACGAGATCACGGCCGCGCAGATGGTATCGGGCGCCATGCACATGGGCGCGCGCTCTCTCACCGCCACCTCGGGCGGCGGGTTTGATCTGATGAGCGAGACGGTTTCGCTCAACGGCCTCATCGAAAATCCGACGGTTTTCGTGCTCGCGCAGCGCCCCGGTCCGGCGACGGGACTCCCGACGTGGACCGCGCAGGCGGATCTTCTGATGGCGATCCATACGGCTCATGGCGAATTCGCGCGCTGCGTGCTCTCGGTCAGCGACAGCCAGGATGCATTTGATCTGATGCCCGTCGCATTCAACCTGGCGGAGCGCTATCAGATTTCGGTGATCGTCCTCACCGATAAGCAGATTGCCGAAGCGCTCTATACCCAAGCTCCCTACGATCAGGAGAAAGCAGAGATCCATCGCGGCATCGCATCTGCATCGTCTGGATATCGCTACGATCCGCAGGCGGAGAACGGCATCTCGCCGCGTTGGCTGCCCGGCACGCAGGGCACCCCCTATGTGGCCCAGGGCGATGAGCACGGGCCGGACGGCTCGGTGCACGAGGGCGCGAAGAATGCGGCGGAGCAAATGGAGAAACGCATGAAGAAATCGCAGGCCCTCAAGTCCGCCTTACCCGATCCGGAGCTCTATCGTCCCGGCAAAAACGGATGGACAATCGAGAGCGAAGAGCCGGAGCTTGATCTGCTCGTCGTCGGCTGGGGCAGTACCAAAAGTGCCGTGATGGATGCATTGCTGGAAGTGGCGGCGGAGCGAGGCAAGAAATCCATCGGCTATCTGCACTACACGTATCTGTGGCCGCTGCGCACGAAGCGTTTCGAGGCGCTGGCGAAGAAAGCCAAGAAAGTGGTGCTCGTGGAAGGCAATTTCCAGGGACAATTGGGAAAGATTCTTCGCATGGAGTGCGGCTGTTCCATCGAGGATACGATTTTGAAATACGACGGCCGGCCGTTCTTCGTGGATGAATTGATTCCTCTTTTCTTCGATCGCCTCGATCACGAGAAGCACGAAGTGACGTCCGTCGTTTCGCCCGGTCTCGATTGGGCCGCTCCTGCACAGTGATTATGGAAAAAATTTCTCTCGATACCGGCTCCTTTGTCCCGCTCATCAAAGAGTATGGATGCGCTACCAAGTGCACGTGGTGCGACGGCTGCGGCGACTACGGCATCTGGACGGCGGTCAAACGCGCGCTGGCCGCATCCGGTTTGCATCCATGGCAGGTGCTTCTGTGCTACGACGTCGGGTGCCACGGCAACGGCTCCGATAAGCTCCAAGGCTACCGATTCCATGGACTCCACGGCCGCGTGCTGCCGTTCGCGGCGGGCGCGAAGCTAGCGAATCACAAGCTTCCGGTGATGGCGTTCGGTGGCGACGGCGCGAGCTTCTCCGAAGGCATCGGCCATCTGGTGCATGCGATCCGCAGCAATTATCCGATCATGTTTGTACTGCACAATAACGCCAATTACGGACTCACGACCGGGCAAGCGAGCGCGCTCACATGGCAGGGTCAGCCGATGAATACCGCGCCCAATGGCATCCCGGAGCAGACGCTCCCCAGCATGGATTTCGTCTTCTCGCTGGAGCCCACCTTCGTCGCGCGCGGTTTCTCCGGCAATATCGCGCAGATGACGAAGATTTTCCAGGCGGCGCTCAAGCACCGCGGCTTCGCGTTCGTGGATATCTTGCAAGCGTGCCCCACGTACAATCATTTCGCCACGCACGAGTATCTGCTGGAACGCTGCTACGATGCGAATGACGAAGGCCATGATCCGAGTGATTTTGCAAAGGCCCGCGCACTCGCGACGGACACTTCCAAGCGCATCGCTACGGGCATTCTCTACCAGAATGAAAAGCAGCCGAGTTTCTATGAGCAGCTTGTGCCGCGCAAAGATGTTACGACGACCTGTGTGGAGGAAGTAGGGAAGAAAGATGTGAGTGCGCTGTGGAAGGATTTTGTGTGAAGAGATTCTGGTTCGCTCGCTCTGGTTCCTTCCTCTGGGTGTACTTTTCTTGTCTGCCCCACAAGAAAAGTACCAAAAGAAAGGCACCGCGCGTCAGAGGTCCCCTCCGCCAGCCGCCACCCCCCATGATGACGCGCGGGCGCTATTCCTCTCGCTATTCCGTGCGGTTGTTTCTGTTATGAAGGCCTTCATTTATTTCCATCATGAGAGCGGGCATTCCTGCCCACGGAGGTTTGAGGAAAATAGGTGCGGCCATCCTGCTTTACGTTCTGGAAAACGCTATGCTTTTGGCATGCGCATGGATGTTCTCACGCTCTTTCCCGGCATGTTTCAGGGTCCTCTGACCGAAAGCATCCTTCGGCGTGCGCAGGAGGAAAAACTGATGGAAATTCATCTGCATGATATCCGGGAGTTCGGCTTGGGTAACCACCGGCAGGTGGATGATAAACCGTATGGCGGCGGAGCAGGGATGCTCCTCATGTGCGAGCCGATCGTTATGATGATCGAAAAAGTGACGGCGCAAGGACAGGAGGGCAGGAGGGCAAGAGAGCAGAAAAGTGAGAGAGGTGAGGAAAGTGAGAAAGGTCCGCATCGCATATATTTGACGCCTCGCGGCAAGAGGCTCACGCAAACGAAAGTGGAATCGCTCGCGAAGAAACATGAGTGGATCTTGCTTCTCTGCGGGCACTACGAAGGGATCGACCAGCGCATCATCGAGGGCTGGATCGATGAAGAGATTTCCATCGGCGACTACGTGCTTACGGGCGGCGAGCTGCCTGCGATGATTCTTATCGATACCGTCGCACGGCATGTGCCCGGCGTGCTTGGCAAAGAAGAATCCGCGGCGGAGGAAAGTTTTTCCAAGTCACTTGGACGCAAGAAAGAGTATCCGCATTATACGAGACCCGAAGAATTCCGCGGTATGCGCGTGCCGGATGTCCTTCTGGGCGGGCATCATGCGAAGATCGGGGAGTGGAGGAAGGAGCAGCTGCGCTGAATGAAAAATGAATACGTAAAAATTATCTATGCTTCAAACGCATAAAATCCGGCTGCAAGAGGAAGGAGCCATCACATTGGTTCTTCGTGCGCGGCCTGGTGCAGCGAAGACGAAAATGAAAGATGTATTGGCCGACGGCAGTCTCAAGATTGATCTGGCTGCGGTAGCCGAAGACGGCGAGGCGAATGCACAGCTGATGCGTTTTCTCGGCGAAGAATTCGGTGTGCCGGTTCTGAATATCTCATTGCTCACCGGCAAAAAAACCCGGTTGAAGACGGTTCGTATTACCACCCGCAGCGAAGGTATTTGAATCTCCGCTGCGGGAATTGCATCACAAGTTTCTTATCGGAGAGTGTTGTACTTTGCACTCGCTTTGGTCATATTGGCGGTCTTCAGGCGGAAGACGATCTCGGCCATCTGTCCGCGGGTGATCACCTGATCGAAGCGGCGGATCGTGGTGGGAATGGCATGCAGGTCGGCGAGGCGCAGCACGTAGGCCGTGTACCACTTGGGGTCGGAGACGGAAGCCGTATCTTTCACGTTGAGGGCGAGCACATTGGCCGACACTTTGGCTGCTTCCGCGAAGGTGATGGAGTGGTTGGGCTTGAACGTACCATCCGGGTAGCCGCCGATGATTGTATCGACCGTCGCGGTGCACACGTCATCCGCGAACCAATCATTGGTATGCACGTCGCTGTAGAAGACCGTCGTGGATCCCGAGCCGATCTTGCTTTTGACACAGTTGTTCTGACCCTGGCCGTTCAGAAAGAACGGATTGGTGAGGAGCGATACGAATTCGGCGCGGGTGATGCGCGTGTCCGCGCGGAAGGTGCCGTCGGTGTAGCCGCGCAGCACGTTATTGGTGCGCAGGTACTCGATCGCTTCGTAATTCACGCTCTTGGCCGACACATCCGTGAACGGCTTCTGGGTAAACGGAAACGGCTGCGCGTATGCCAGTTGCATCGCGGCCGTGGCGCCCAGCGTGATGCCGGTCAGAAGAAAGAGAAATTTTTTCATATAAAAAGAGGGGGACGATATAGAAACAAAAAATGCTCTGCGTCGTAGACGCCTGCGGTTGAGCTTCCTTACAAAATACTCTAGCAAAGGATGAGTTTTTTTCTTCATTGCCTGTCTGTAGGACTGTATTCTTTGAGTTATTGACATAAAATTTTTATGAAAATGAGATCATTTTTTCTGTGCTGCCAGTTTTGTTTCCATCATGCCGCGCAGATCGGGATATTCGGGCAATCCTACGAATTTTTCTGTGCCATTGAAGAGGAAGGTAGGCACCAAGGTCACGCCGTTCTGCGCTATCAAGCGGTCTTGGACCGCGCGCACTTGCTGCAAGTCGGGTGAGACGATGCAACTATTGAATGATGGCAGATCCAGCTGCAGATCTTTCGCCGCTTTCAGGACGGATGCCTTGTCGCGATTTTGCATCGCGAAAAGCGTCTCATGCATTTCGCGGCCTTTACCTTGCGTCGCGGCGCACGTGAGAGCCGCGCTCTCGAAGAGCGAATTGGGATATTTCCGGAAGGGGACGATAATGATCGCGAGCTGGAGCGAGCCGTCCGCCACCGGACCCCGCAACAATGGAGCGTAGTCCTCATCCATGAATTCCTTGCTGTAGGGCGATGCATCATTGAGGAAGACCGTGAGCGTGAGAGGCGCGGCGTCCTTCCCGATGAGGAGCGTTCCGCCTGTTCCCAGATGCTGGTTCTTTGCATAGGCAATTTCCGTTACCTGCGCCTTTAGCATCGCTTGCGAAGAGATGGCATTCGCATCGCCGAATTCAATCGATGGACGGGAGGAGGCCGCGGAGACGGTCGCAGCGGCGGAAGAGGCCGAGCTCACTCCATTCGCCTGGTCCACGCACGCGGCGAGAAGAAGGGGAAGCATCAGAAGAGCCAGAGATAGGTGAGAGGTGCGTGGCGGCATCGCGGGTAGAGTAACAGAGGAAGGGATGTGTGCGTATCCAGATCTCTTCTCTATTCGCCGCCGGTCCTCTGTTACTCTGGGCATATTCCACTCATGCATTCTTCTTCATTCTTGTCGCAGGCATCCGGTGCGCGTATATCGCTTCTGGGTATTCCCATCGACGCCGTCACCATGGAAGAAGTATTGCAGAGGCTGCATGGTTTCTTGAATGACGGCACAGCGCACCATGTGATGACTCCCAATAGCGAGATGCTGGCGCAAGCCGCAAAGAATGAAGCATTCAGAGCAATCCTTCGATCTTCAGCTCTCAATCTGCCGGATAGCGCTGGGCTTCTGTGGGCGGCGCGTTGGACAGGGCAAACGCTTGCGCAGCGCGTGACGGGCGTGGATACCGTGCAACGATTTTGCAGTGAATTGGATGAGCATCATCCGATCTTTCTGCTGGGGGCCGCACCCGGCATCGCCGAGAAAGCCGCAGCTGCTCTGCAAGCACGCAATCCGCGCTTGCGCATCGCGGGCACGTTCAGCGGTTCGCCGAAGGAGGACGAGGCAGGCGCGCTCATCGCGCGCATCAATCAGGTCCAACCTCATCTGCTGCTG
>DAISLF010000002.1:0-12954 GCA_036820585.1 Candidatus Peribacteria bacterium
GGCGTAGGTGAGCTCCAGATATTCGCGGGCGACGTTATCCACTTCTTTCTGCGTCATGCCTTCGAAATGCCCGATGCCGTGCTCCATGTGCACCACGTAGTCGCCCGGCTGCAGCGACGTGACGAAATCGAGCGCGAGCTTGGCGACGCTGCGCTGCTTCCCCGCTTTCTTCAGCGAAAAAATCTCGCGGTCGGTGAGGAGCGCGCACTGCAGATCGGGATTCTGGATGGAATGGGGCAAAAGATCTTCTTCCTCCGCCGGCACGATCGTGATGGTGCCCGGCACCGCATTGTGCGCATCGTCATCGCTCTCGTAGGCGCTCGCCGCCTGCCGGAAGGGAACTTTCTCCTCCAGGAAAATATTCTCCAATTCCTTCTTTCGCTTGGTGACGACAATGAGCGTCCAGTCCTGCTGCAATTTATCGCGCACGTCATTGAGGAAATCCGTCAGCGTGTAGAACTTGAGCACCGAGAGATAGCGCACATGCGCGTGGTGCGCCTGCGATTCGGGGAACGAGGTGAAGGTCAGCGTGTGTGCGGAGCGCGGCGGCGCGACATCATCCTGGTCATCGAGCACCAAAAGCGATCTCTTGGGCAACTGATCGCGCAACAGCATTTGCTTTTGATACATGGCGGGGAAGAGCTCGAGCGACTTGCCCGCATCGGCCGTCAGCGAGAGATCCTGCGCGTCGACGGCGAGAATCTGCTGGACTTTTTCGAAATCGAACATGGCGCGGTACGAATGGGATGATTGGATGGGGAACACATCCAGCACGTCGCCGATGCGGCGGTATTCGCCGGGATGCAGGTAGATGTCCTCGCCATGGCGATAGCCGCGCTCGATGAGCGACTCGAAGAGCGTGGTGAACCGCACCGTCTCGCCGACCTTCAGGCTGACCGTGCGCTCCTCCAGCTCGGCGAAGGAGGGAAATTCCGTATCCCAGGTGCTGCGCGCGAGCACGAAAATATCCGACGCCTCCCCCTTCGCCTGCTGCGCGCGCATGAAAAAGAGAAACGCCTGCAGGCATTCGGGGATGATCGCGCCTTGCGCATCTTGCGCGGGCAACAGCTCAAAGGGGCGCTGCCCAAAGAACCGCAACCAATGACGCAGCGCCTCGGCGGACGCCTCGTTTTGCGTGACGAGCAAGGCGGGACAAGGATGGAACGAGAGGAGATGGCTCAGAAGCATCGCCTTGGCCGTCTCATTGGACGCACCGGACAGCACCAGACGCCCCTCTGCCTGCAGAAGGTCGGCGAGTTCCCGGTGAGTCTCCTGCCCCAAAAGGAGAGAGGGTTTCATTGCAAACAAGAAAAGCGGCACATTGCCGTGAATTGATTCACCCCTTCACTCCAAAACCAACTGCAGATATTCCAAAGGGGAGAGTGGAATTATAGGGAAATTTCTCCGAGAGAGGAAGTGAAAAGAGAACCTTTCCTTCTCTGCCGCTCTTCCTCGCCCTTCTCCCACCTCTCACCTCTCACTCCTCCTGCATCCGCAGCGGCATGATAAGGTGCAAGAAATTCGGATCCTCCGGCACCACGAAGACCGCCGGGCGCTGGCTGTCTTGCAGTCGCATTTCCACCGTATCGGCATCCAGGTGATTGAGGAAATCCAGAAGATACGAGGAGCTGAGCGCGATTTTATTCCCAGTGCCGTTCACGTCCGTCTGCAGGGTCGCCTCATCGCGGCCCGCCTGCGTCTGGGGCGTGATCATTCTCGTCTGCCCGTCGGCGCAATGAAACGTGAGAGTGTTATTCATTTCCTTGGCGAAGTAGTGCATGCGTTTCACGATCGTCGTCCACTCCGACACGGCGAAGAGAACTTTGGTGACGGCTTCTTTGGGGATGATCTGCTCGTAATTGGGGAATTTCCCGTCGATGAGGCGCGAAAGCAGACGCGTCTTGCCCACCTGGATTTCCACCTGCTGCTTACTGAGAGACACCTCGACTGTTTGGGAGGAAGCCTTCTCTTCTTCTTTTTTCCCCTCTTCTTTTTCTTTCTCTTTTCGATCCGTCTTGTGCGATCCCAAAATCACTTTCAGTTCTTCGAGGATCTTCACGGGAATGATGCAAGAAATCCCTTCTCCCACGGCGGATACGGGCATCTTGTATTCCGAGAGACGGTAACTGTCGGTCGAGACGAGCGTGAGCTGTCCCGCTTCGCCACGTACGAATATACCGGAGAGCACGGGCCGCAGCGACGTCTTGGCCGAGGCGAAGGTGACCAAGTGCAAGGCGTGGAGAAGGGGATCGGCTTCCAAAGAAAATGATGTCTGTTTTTCGATACGCGTGATGGTGGGATATTCGCTCGCCGCCTCGCCGGCGATCATTGTTTTTGCCCGCTTGGACGTACAACGCAGATTCGTCCCCTCATGGGCTTCCAGAAGCACTTCCGGATCAGAATTATATTGGGCGAAATTCAAGATGGCTTTCGCGGGGATCGTCAGCGTCCCTTCACTTTCTATATTGGCGGGGAAACTCGTGACCATGCTCAATTCCAAATCCGTCGCGCTCACCGTACATTCCGATCCGTGCACATCCATCAAGATATTTCCCAAAATAGGCAGCGCCTGCTGGCTGCCGATCGCACGACTGACCAGGTGCAGCGCCTGTAAGAGATCCGAGGTATTGCAAGAAAATTTCATGTCTTAATAGATAAAAGAAAAATAAGTATTCTTACTTCATCATTATCATACCCTCTTCCCATGGACCGACATTCCACACTCTATTCTGTGGAGAACGGCTGTAAAGGTTTTTCTTCTTTGGCATCTGGAAGGGAAACTTTCAAAGCTTGAACAAAACGCTTGTGTGGGGACGATGTGGAAAACTTCTGGAGAATGAGAAGAGAAAGGCTTCCACTCCTTCTCTTTTGCCTTTTGGCTTCATAGAGAGGAAAAGTAAAAGACCATGTGCAGAGCTCTCTGGAAGTTCCTGCTCCCTCTTCTTTTTCTTTTCCACAGGCAGTGTGGATAACTTTTGTATCCGAATGAGAGAGTATAGAAGGGAAAAATGCTCAAATAGAAGCCAAAAATTTCATAGAAAAAAGAAATGAATCTTTGAGAAACCGCAGCAGAGGTCCGATTGCCCCTGCGAACCCAGCCGGAGAACCGAATCGCCCTCCTGAATCAAAAAAGAAACAATAAAGTGACATTCTTCAAATACACTTGCCGGTCTCCGGCAAAGTTTTCCACATGTCTCACGCCCGGTACTTTTTCCGCACATCCATGGAGGGCGCGCGCGTCCGGTTGGGACGGATATGCACCATGCCTCGCTTCATCGTGACGAAGCTTT
This sequence comes from Candidatus Peribacteria bacterium, assembly GCA_036820585.1. Taxonomy (GTDB): domain Bacteria; phylum Patescibacteriota; class Gracilibacteria; order Peribacterales; family Peribacteraceae; genus DAISLF01. The sequence goes on from DAISLF010000002.1 coordinate 3,291, forward strand.
GATCGGGAATATCTTCCCCCAGAAAGACGCCGCCGCTCACGAAGGTACCCGGTCCCACTTTGACGCCCGGATTGCTGCCGATCTGGATGCCGAAGCGACAGCCGTCGCCCGCCATCATGCCGAGCTTGGTGAGGCCCGTGGGTATCGCTTGGCTCTCGCACATCGATGCGATCTCGCTTTCGTCGAGACGCAGGTTACCCGTGAGGCAGCCGCCGCCGAAGGAGACATTGCTGCCAATGACGCTGTCGCCCAGGTACGTCATATGCGTCCATACCGGGCCCGCCAGCACGCTCGATTTCACTTCCGAGCCAAAGCCGATCACGCAGCCTCGCCCCACACTCGCGCCGCGCACAAGCGCGTTATTGCCGATCATGGATCCTGCACCGAGGAAGCACGGGCCTATGATGGTGGCATGCGGCAGCACGTGCACGTTCCCTTCGATCACGACGTTCCCTTCGATCACTGCCGACGGATGGATTTTGGCTGTCTTGTGGATCTGTGGCTTCTTGATCTGCGAAAGCAGCAGTGACAGGAGCGAGAGCAGATGCCATGGATACTTCACCGCCTGCCATGTGCCTTCGTAGGGCACGGCGCGATACTCATGATCTTGAAACAAACAGTCGAGCGCCTGCTCGTAGCCGTCGTCCGCATCGCTCTTCGTTTTCCGGAGAGCCGCGAGGAGGAGCGACGCGTCATTATGGATATGCGCGACGATATTCACGAAATTACTCGGCTCCTTTCCTTCCCCGGGCTTTTCCACGATGCCCGTCATGCGGCCGTTCTGCAGGCTCAGGTAACCGCCTGGGAAATAACGCTCCACCTTGCGCGCGAGAATGGCGCCGCGAACCCCGGGCTTGGCCGCTTCTTTTTGGAGCGCCGCGAACGCCGATGGGTCCACGAAGTCATTGCCCGATACAAGGAGGACGGGCTCTTCCCCGCAGAGCGGGAGGGCCTCGAGGAATGCGCGATGCATGCCCAGCGCCGTTCCCTTTTGGAGCACGATCGGCAGCTTTGGATAGAGCGCCGCGATGGATTCTTTGTTCTGCGGATTCGCAACGAGGATGATATCTGCACATCCGCCTTTCTTGAGCCGTTCCACCTGGTGCTCGAGGAGCGTCTTCCCGCAAAGAGGGAACAGCGGTTTTTCGCAGAGCGGCCAGAAACGTCGCGATTTGCCGGCAAGAATGAGGAGAGTCTTCATGATTGAGTGCGAGTGTACGGGCAAAAGCCCGTGGCATCCAGGCAGAGATGGCCTCTGATAGGCCACAGAATCCGCAAAGCGGGATCTTTTCCCGCGGACGGCGAGAATGACGACGTCACCACGCAAGCGCAATCGTCCCATCTTCATCCGTCCGTCGCACGGGGATATGGAGCGCCGCCAGCCGCCGGAGAATGATGGAGCTTGGCTGGCGATACAGGTTATCTTTCCCGACTGACATGAGGGCGAGCGAGGGATGGACGGCCAACAGAAACCCCGTGGACGTCGCTGTTTGGCTGCCATGCTTTCCCAGTACCAAGGTGTTTGCCGCGAGCGGGGCATGTATTTTCAGCAGGAGCGCTTCGTCGGCCGCGCCTGCGTTGCCGGCAAGCAGGAGTGAGCGTCCCGCATGCTCAATGAGCACAAGGAGCGGCCCCGGTTTCCCTTTGGCCGATACTGCCTGCAGCAGCGCGAGCGTGACGCCGCTCTCGATATGCAGAGGATGCGTTGTCTCGGCGAACATCACCGGTATTCGCTTTTGTGAAAGCAGATCCAGGAATTCCTGCAGATGCGCAGGCGGTTTTGTCGTGATGACGGGAAGAATCACCTGTCCGATACGGTAGCGCCGCACGAGTGCGGGGAGTGCGCCGATGCGATCTGTCGCGGGAGCAGTGAGGAGCAGCAGATCGATCGTCCGGCTGAAGAATGCCATCTGTGTGCCCGTCTGCTCCAGCGCCGCTTCGTCCGGTCCGCCGTCGATCAGGATGTATTTCCCCATCGGCGTTCGTATCAAGGCGCCATCCCCTTCGCCGACATCCAGTATGGATACATGGAGCTTGCCGTCGGGCGCGCGCCAGGCTTCCATTGATGCGATGAGCAGCAGCGCCAAGACGGCGGCGAGCAGCATGGAGAAACGAGCGTGATCGGCCATGTAACCAGACTACGATTGCAAAAACCGAAGCGAAGGACAGATCTTCCATATAGCAAACGCGCCGGCGGATTTTTCTCCTTCTGCCGCGGCGAAATCCGTTCCATGGTCTCTTGGAACTTACGCCAGCGCGCGACGTCGCATCCATAGCCAGCCGATGGCGGCGCTGCTGAGGACAAGTGCCAACAGCAATCCCGGCCCCGAGCGCGGCAAGGTGGCGGAGGGTGATGGCGCGAGAGATTGCAGCGTGATGCTGGCGAGTGCGCCGGCGGAGGTCGAGCCGTCTTGCAGGAGCGGCTGGAGCAAAACGCCGAATTGTCCGCTGCCTACTGAATGAAACCGCAGCACGCGTGCGCTGCCGGATACATCTTGCTGCGCACCATAGCTCTTGCCGTCGTCGCCGGTCTGGCGGATATGCACGCTCGCGATCGCCGCCGGATCACCCGTCACATCCCACGTGGCGGTCACGATATAGAGGCCGTTTGGCTGCGGCTCGGCTTGGAGCCGCACGTTTACGATATCCGCCGTCGGCGCGGCAGGTGCGGGAGCCGGGATCGCCACGGGTGCTTGCGGGGCCGGAGCCGGAAGCGGGGGCGCAGTGAGCGCGGATCCATCGCCGATCCCGATGAAGGTGAATGTCTGTAACGGTACTTGGAAAGCGCTCGGCCCGAGTGTGCCAAGGCCTGTCAGAACGGGTGCCACCTGGACGATGTAGACGATGCCGGACGACTGCGGACGCGTGTCGATTTGCACCTGCGTGCCGCTGATATGCAGACGCGTCAGGACGAGCGATGCGCCTGAGGCATCATGGATCATGAACGCTTCCGGCGCGTGTGCCGCATCGAGCTGCACCGGGAGCGAGAACGTGAGCAGCACGCCGGTGGAAGAAATGGCTTGTACGCTCAGCAGCTGGAACGCGGCGGTCGCAGCAGGCGTAGAAGCCGAAGCGGCTGCGGGAACGGCGGGTGCAGCCACGGCGGATGATGCGGCAGCGGATGCCGCCGGAGGAATGACTGCAGCGCTGTCCGACAGATCCACCTGCACTTCATTCGTAAAAGTCGCCGCCTCCTGCCCGTCGCTGCCGACCGGCAACACGGCGACAAAGAGAGAAGTGGCTCCGGTGGGAAGATGTGTCAGAAGCAGATCCGTTTGCTTGCCGCCCGCCGTCTCGAAGTCATCGTACGCGCCGGCATTTTGCAAGATGGACGCGCGGCTGTAGTAGACATGGTAATACGCGACAGTTGCCGCATCGGCCGACGCATTCCAGCGCACGTGCACGCCGCCATTTTCCCTCGCGGCTACCAGGCCCGAGACGGGCGCGGGAGCTGCGGCCATTGCCAGTGTCGGCAACAGGAGTGTTGCGAGAAGCAGCAGGAGGCGTGAGAAGTGTCGCATAGCAATGGGTGTAAGTATCGAAGTATTGTAGCAGAAAAGGGATTTTGAGGGAAGGAAAGTGAGAAAGGTGAGAAATGCAAGAAAGGTCGTGACAGGAAAGACTTCGATACGTTTCTCACTTTTCTATCTTTTCTCACCTTTCTTCCCTCAGGTCGGTCCGGTCTTGTATCGACACTCTCTCCCTTTTCTCGTATACTTCCCCTCCAGAATGCTCAGCTTCCGACACCTGACGTCCACCAAGCAGCTCACGCGCGGCGACACGGACGCCATTTTGACGAAGGCCGCGGAGATGGAGGCGGTGATCGAGCATGGCGGCGATGACCGGCTGCGCGGGAAAATACTCGCCGCGCTTTTTTATGAGCCGAGCACGCGCACGCGCCTGAGCTTTGAGGCGGCCATGCTGCGCCTGGGCGGAGAGGTGATCACGGCCGAAGGCATCCAATTCAGTTCGCTTTATAAGGGCGAGACGATCGAAGACACCATCCGCATGGTGGGCGGCTACGCCGATATCATCGCCATGCGTCATCCCGAGCAGGGCAGCGCGGACCGCGCGGCGGCAGTCAGCCCCATTCCGTTCATCAATGCCGGCGACGGCCCGGGCCAGCATCCCACGCAAGCGCTCCTCGATCTCTACACCATCCAGAAAGAATGCGCTAAGATCGACGGCCTCCATATCGCGATGGTGGGCGACCTGCGCTACGGCCGCACCGTTCATTCGCTCAGTTTTCTTCTTGGCCTCTATCCCAACGTGCGGTTCACCTTCGTCTCGCCCGACGAGCTCACGATGCCCGAGAAGGTGACGGGTTTCCTCGATGGCAAGCAGATCGGGTATGTGCAATCGTCCGAGCTCTCGGACGCATTGAAAGCAGATGTGATCTACATGACGCGCGTCCAGCAGGAGCGCTTCACCGATCATTCGGAGTACGAGCGCCTGAAGCTCAAATTCGTGCTGACCGCAGAGAAGCTCAAGAAATCGAAAGCCGTCATCCTCCATCCGCTGCCCAGAGTCGGCGAGATCAGCGAGGAAGTGGACGCACTGCCAAACGCCGCCTACTTCCGTCAGGCGCGCAACGGCGTGCCCGTGCGAATGGCATTGCTGGAGATGTTGCTACATTCGTGAAAGGAAAACCTGGCGGTTTTCCTTTCACGAGCTATCCTTTCCCTCGATAGTGCCGCTCCAGGCAAGCAGAGCTTGCCTTCGCGGATTCATTCTATGTCTGCACTTTTGATCCAAAACGGCACGCTTGTCACGCTCTCCATGCAGTCGAAAGCGGATGTGCTTGTTCGCGACGGGATCATTGCAAAGCTTGTTTTTCATGACTCGCCCGACTATGCGATTCCTTCGATCCCGGATCTGCAGCTAGACGAGTCCATCGATGCGTCGGGACTGTTGCTCTTTCCGGGGTTGATCGATTGTCACGTTCACTTCCGCGAGCCCGGGCTCACGCACAAAGCGACGATGCGAAGCGAGGCCGCCGCCGCGCGCGCGGGCGGCGTGACGACCGTGTGCGAGATGCCCAATACCATTCCGCCGACCGTCACCGTCATGGCGCTGGCCGACAAAGTCCGCCGGTCCGTGGAGATCGGCGATTGCGATTGCCGGTTCTTTTTCGGCGCGACGGAAATATCGCACCTGCAAGCGCTGTGCGAACTATGGACGGGAACCTCCTCTGAGCTCGTCCGACTGCGAAGAAGCTGCTGCGGCCTGAAGCTTTTCCTCGATCATTCCACGGGCAATCAAAAGGCTTCCATGGAAGTGGTGGAAGAAGCATTCCGTCTCTGCGGCGAACACAAGATTCCCCTCGTGTGCCACTGTGAAGATGCCACGATGAATGCCGCTCTGGCCGCCGCCAATACGCGCACGGATATCGCGGCCCATTCTGGGTTGCGTCCGGCGGCATCGGAAGCGAAGGCAGTCGCATTCGCCATCGAGCTTGCGCGCAAAACGCATGCGCCCTTGCACATCGCCCATCTCTCCACCGCTGACGCGCTGGATCTGGTGCGCCAAGCGAAGGCAGAAAAGATTTCCGTGACGTGCGAAGTGGCGCCGCATCATCTGTTTCTTACAATTGAGGATTACGAAACGCTCGGCTCACTCGGTAAAATGAATCCGCCGCTGCGATCGCTCACGGATTGCGATGCGCTGTGGCGCGGCATCGAAGACGGCACGGTCGATTGCATCGCCACGGATCATGCGCCGCACACGCTCGAAGAAAAAAAGGAGGCGAATCCGCTCTCTGCACCGAGTGGAGTACCTGGTGTTGAGACGATGATACCGCTGCTCTTGTCCGTAGCTGGCGGACAGTGGCCCTCTGGAGAGAAAATTACCAAGGACCAAGCACTCATCACCAAGTTTGGATATCAAGATATTTTGCGGCTCTGCTTCGAGAATCCCAATCGAATCTTTGGATTGGGAAAGAACGGTATTATAGAAGGCGCTCCTGCGGATCTGGTGCTCGCCGATCCTGCCAAGGAGTGGATGATTCATGGCAGGGAACTCCATAGCAAATGCGGTTGGACGCCCTTCGAAGATTGGCAGGTGCGAGGCGCCATCGTGCGCGTCATCCGGCCGTAGGGTTCGGATTGTCCCAAAGCGCCGGATCTGCTATAATTTCCTGATGATTTCCCTTTTGGCCGAAGCGGAATATGATGGCAATCATGGCGCACATCGCACACAAGGGCCGCAAAAAATCTTCCTCCTCCCCCATGGCACATCCGCTTTACCTCACCGCTGACGAGAAGAAAGTGTTTGCATCTCTCCCCGCGAAGTTGCAAGAGGGATGGAAAGTGGAAATGGAGAAACAGAAATACGAAGATACAGCGAAGCGTCGACAGATCCGTTTTGAATTTATGGATCTGCACGATAAGCATCTGCTTGAATTTCGTGAAAAGGCATACGGAGCATCCTCTCAAAGAGAATTCGAAGCGATTGTGGAAACGCTAGACGTCACGAAACTCTCCGAACACGATGTGCGTGAGCTCTTCTTTGCTATTGGACCCGATGGTATGTCTCTTATTCTCTACGGGCTTCTGAGCGACGCAAAGACAGATGATGATCTTGAATCGATCAGTGCGCTCACGCATATCCGTTCGATGCTTCTCAAATCCATGCTTTCCGCTTCCTAATTTCTAGTATGGCCTATTCTCCCGCACCAACAGAAAAACCGTCGTTCTCCCTCGATGAAAAACAGGCTCTGCTTGAAAAAGTAGGTCCTCAGTTGGGCATTGATGACTTGAAAGACGCAAAAGCAAAAAAAGAACTCTATCAGAAGATCGGTACTGCAAAAAATCTTGATCAGATTGCGGCACAAATGGCGGAAGATGATATAAAAAATATGGATCCTGCGAAGCTGCAGAAGCATCTCTTCGATCAGAAGAAGAAAGAGTATATCGCGCAGCTCACAGAATTGCGCAGTCAAAGCTTGGATGTCGCCAAAACGCTCGAACAGAAAGGATTTTTCGGCAATGTTTGGGAGAAAATGAAAGAGGGCAGTAGTTGGATTTGGGAAAAGACGAAAGCGGTTCTTGGCAACAAGTGGGTGCAGCGCGCGTTAATTTTGGCGGTAGTAGGTGCAGGAATCTATTTCGGAGGCAGCTGGATTCTCACATATCTAGCGGGTCAAAATAAGGCCATTGCAGAAGCGGCAAAAAATTTCGCGAAAGGGGTGGGTGAAGCAGGCAAAGCGCTCGGTGGTCCGCCGAAAATTGAAAGTGTCGGTAGTGGGGCTTTGGGCGGAGCAGGTGCCGCCGCGTCTCCGGGAGGTGACCTCATTCCGGATGGCACGCCATTGCCGTGGTAGAACTTCTCAGTCGCACGAGTCATTTTCACACATACAAACATGGGAATCGAAGTGAAGCTTTCATCGGACAGTTCGTCTCCACAAGAGCTAGGGGATCTTGCTGCTAGAGTTCGTGAATTGAGTGGAATCCCCGCGGCAGATGCTAAAGGCCGTAAGACATTATCTCGGCTTTGGGACTACGATGCGGATGGAAAACTGAAGCCTGCAAATACGAGAAATATGCCCAGTGGAAGAAAAGATGATAAAGGGGCCGAATTCTCAAAACAAAAAGAGAGCGCCATAGAAGCACAGGGTGAAGTGTTGCAGGAGATGCTCACATTTGGTGCAGAGCGAAAAGTCACAAAACTGCAGACAGTTATGCGTCTAGCGGAGATGAACGATAGTGTGACCCGGTTGAAGGGCATAGAAATGTTCAATCCCCCTCCTGACAAAGGAATAGCTGAAAATGACAAGAAAGATATAAAAAAAATTGTCGATGATATGGATGAGCGCATCGCTCTCATACAATTTACGGACGCCCACATTGATGATTTTCTAGATACAGTTTCCACGTACTCTGATTACTGGAAAGCGAATCCGAATCTGCGCTCCGAAATAAAAGATCCAGCAATCTTATCGAAAATTGATGCTCAAGAGAAGAAAGTAAAAGCAATTTTGGTGGAGCTCCAGACAATCATGCCAGAGCTGGTTCGTCTCTATCAGCTGCGATATGCTAAGACTCTCTTGGATGAGGATACGGCAGCGACGCTTCTTCAAAATCTTCAAGCTCCAAGAACGGCTACCCTAGAGGAAATCCGAAAAACAAAAAATATTGGTGAGCTCGACATACTTATTCCACCTGCCCTGCGCAGTGTTCCTATAAGAAAATTAATGGAGGCATATCTTCCACTTTCTGCGGAAACGAAGGATATAGAAAAGATGGGAGTGAAAGTGACCCGCGAGGGATTGCTACGGTTCCTTGATGAACAGAGACCCCAATTGCATACAAGATCTGTTGCCATTGCAAACTTGCTGCCGCAGATTCCTGACAGCGAGCCGGACCATTCAGCGATGCTCAAGTTGCAGGCGGGTGTACCAGAGAATGCATCTCTCGATGAGCAAAAAGAATATGCCGATGTTTTGGAGAAACGTTTGCGCGATCTATTCCGCGTTACCGAGCCGTGGAATACTGCGAGCGGCAAACCATCCAAACAAGAGACTCAAGTGGCACAGAGTGTGTACTTTGATACGGTCTCTGCTCATTTGGATGCTCTTTTCAATGAGATGACGGATCCGCAAAACATGTCGAAGCTTCCGGATTTGCAGCGTACCTTTATGGCGACTCTGGATGCGGAAATGAAGTATCACGGTAATGAACTGACGTTCAATGCCGATATGATGTTTATGTCTACTGGCCGCCATCTTGGTCCGCTCACGAGACCGTTTATGCCGCAGGAACCTCTCAACGTACGTCAAAGAGAGGCAGGCAAAGATGTCCTGCCTGATGCTTTAAAAAAGGATATTGAGCGCGAGTGGCAAGTATATGACGACAATTTAAAAGTATACATTGATGCTGTAGATCAAAGTTGTAACCAGCATGCGACACTGGCGAATCGTTTTCGTGAAATGATTGTCAATAAATGCAATGAACTTCTTGATTTTCTGGACAGTTACATTTGGGCGATTGAGAATAAAGTGTGGCTTATTCCGAATTGGACGGGTGTAGGGCCTTCTGCCCGATGGTTGGGAAAAATGGCCAATGCAAAGTGGGCTGACATCGATGCAGAGCAATTGAAGAAAATGGTAGATGAACTCAAGAAGATAAAGGCAGATGTGGGTACGATCAATCAGATCGCGCAGCAATATCAGAAAGACAGTAAAGTTTCGAGAGAGGGCATCGAGAAAGATAGCAATATTCTTAAGCTTTTAATGGTCAAAAAATCTCCAAAGAATCTTTCAGTCGCGCCTACTGCGGGTGATGATATCAGAATCGTTCTTCTTAATTTTCTGAATGAAAGAGGAAATGAGGGCCTGAAAAAACAATATGAAGATGAAAGTAAAAAAATTGCAGAAAGGCCAGACGTAGAAGATCGGGAACTTCTCCTGCTCGGACAAATTACAGGGAAATCCTACGCGGAGGCTATCGAAAAGAAATGTATGATTGGAGCGGACATGGACGATCGGGAAATAATGAATGCATATAATACGATTCTCTTTATTCTCCGTGTAGTTCATGTGCCAGTGCTTCATCAATCGATGGCAACTCTCATGGATAGCTTAGTAGAGAAAGTAGGGAAGCATGTGGCGGAATTCCATAAATATCAGGTTCGCGAGTTCCCAATGTATTTAAATTGGGGCCGTTTA
>DAISLF010000002.1:12964-27570 GCA_036820585.1 Candidatus Peribacteria bacterium
GCGATGAGATGTGGCAGTCGCTTTGTATTGGCGCCGGTCTTTCCGTGGCGGAAATTGCGGGCGCATATTTGGGCGCATATTCACTAGGAGCGAAAGGTGGTTTAGCCTCATTGGAGGCATTAGGCCCTGCCAGTTGGATATGGCGCGGTGCCAATAAAGTTCCATTTGTGAATTTGTTTACGCGTCCAGTGAATGGTCTTACTCGCCCCTTTACCGGTGCATACGATTGGACGGTGGGATGGTGGAAGCCTTTGCAAAGAGTTCCAGAAGAGATGAGTTCTGCAAAAATCCGTCAGATTCTGCAGCAAAATAAGGCGCTTGCAGAAGCTGTCGAAGCCAAGAATGCAAAAATCGGTGAGCTGGAAAAAATTGCCAAGCAAGGTAAAGATGTCGCTCAAGAATTACGAGAAGCAAAGACTGATTTGGCAGAAACAGAGAAAGCCCTGGGAGCAGTAGCTGACATTAGCGCTAAGGAAGGCGCGAATGTCATTGAAAAATATGGTTCTGCTTTTCGTACTTTGAAAGACTTGGAAGATGCTGCAAAATCCGCAAACAAAGGGGAATTAGTACTGCAAGTACTGAATCAGCGCCGCCTTGAGCTCGTGGAACAGATGATGCGCGTGTGGGAGGCGGAAAATAAAATCGGCAAACCGCTCGTGATGACGGGTGATGTACGCAAGGCGCTGCTCTCGGCGCATGAGCTCAATTGCCTTGATCGTAAAAATATTCCGAAAATTATCGAACTGTTGGATAAAGGCGGTGTGCCCCGGGAATACCGCAGCTTCTTGCTGGATACGGGTGCGGTCGGCGGGAAGCCCAACGTGCTGCGCAATGTCGTAAGTGTTCTACGCGAAGGAGGGGTGACGGCGAAGCTGGTGGATGGCACAAAGGCAGGAGAGCAGCTGCTGCAAATCGTCCGGACGACCGCAAAGGGAGAGGAGGTAGTGTCCTCTATGCGCGTCGCCGTGAAGGCAGCCGAAGGCGGAAGGACGGCGGTGCGGGTGCTCGAAGAAGGTGCGGAGGGAACGACATTTCTATTGGAAGGCGAGAAATTGGCGGCCATCGGCGGCAAGGCGGCCGAGGGTCTGCATATCGCTTCGGGCGCGTTCGTGCTGCTGGATCTCGCGGCCGTCGGCATCAGCACCTATGAGTATTTCGATCGTGTCGCGCAAAATAAACAGGCGATGGATGCCATTCGGGAAAAGCTCGACAAGACTCCCGGATTCGCCAAAAGAGATGACGAGACGTATGTACATACGGAGAGTGGAGCCATCGTCAATTTGAAGCAAGTGGAGCAAGCGATGGCGACGCGCGAAGGTGCGGCACGTCTCAATGTGGCCGCGAGCGGCGTCGGGTTTGCCGGATCCTTGCTCACGCTGACGCCGGCCGCTCCCATCGGCATGGCGATCACAGGAGTATCTTTCATTATTCAATTGCCGTCGTCATGCACCGATCGTGCATCGCAACTCAAGATCATCAATCAATTGCCTCCATGGATGATTGCATCTCTGGGCACCAAGATCGTGGTGGGCGACAGCGAACAGGACATCACGAACGGACGCTGGACGGATTTCTTTGGCGAAAATGGGACCGGTGAATACTTCAATTTGCTCAATACCAAAGATGTCCGCAAGAAAGCGCTATTTTCCATCTTCTCGCAGGTGATGCAAGAAGGTCTGGCAGCATCTCAAACTGCTTTACAGACCGGAAAAACATCCTCGGAAGATCTGGCTCGCTATGTTTCTTTGGCCGAGCGCATGGCTGATCCTCTGGAGGCAGATCGCTTCTATGGGGCCGATTTCGAGAATGTCATCCTGCCGACGTTCAATGCCATGGTTGCTCTTAGCCCCGGGGGCGTAGCATGCGATCTCAATGATATTTCTTCGATGGAAAAGCTGCCTGGCGTTTCCAATGAGACGATCAAAATGTGCATGCAGAAAGCGCTGGATTTTTACGAGCTGTCCCATAGGGAAGATGTGTATGTGCGTTACCTTGCTCTCGAAAAAACTCTGGGCGAAGGCGGCTCATTGACGTCCGCCCAAGAGAAGATGATCGAGAGCATCACCGTCATGGATCCTCTTATGGGCCAGCCCTGCAAGCTCAGTACCATTAAAGTCCGCACCGATCAAATCGCCGTCCTTCAAGATATTATCGCAACTGTAGGGAAGCAGATTGTATACGGAAGGAAGCTTGAGAAAGATAAGGACCAACTTCTCCAGCGCTTGAATGAGCAAAAGAGCTATGGCAGCAACTATGTGACGAGAACCGCTGCGTTTAGCCAAAGTCTTTTTTCACAGCTTTCCAAAGAAGGCAATAACGGTGGAAATATTCGAGCAAAGCTTATCAGGGAGAAACCGGAGCGGATTACGCAGATTAAGAAAGATATTGTCAGTATTTATGCGCGATACAGTACGGAAAATGGAATACGTGAGACAGCCAAAAGAATCTTAGCGGAAATGGAGAGCAATGGGGGAAGATGGGAAACAAATACGTTTTACTCTGCTGACTTCAATATGCTCGTCAATCGTTTTGCCCACGATGGACAGGCGGTAAATTTTTCTCCCAGTGTCCAATTTCCTCTTCCAAATCTCATGCATGGCACTGCTCTTTCCCCAGAAGGGAAAAAAGCAATGCTGCGTCTTTCTAAAAAAGACTATGGTATTTATGACGATCTTTCCTTCTCTGGAAAACAATTTTCAATTGAAAAATTTACAGTGAACATGTTGCTGAATGGGTCAGATATATTGCTTGGAAAAGCGGAGATTAGTACCTCTGCGACAATTGATAATACCCCCGAGGGCAAACAGGCTCTTTCTCTTCTTGACGGTGCGCAAAGATTAAAAGCGGATATTTTAAACTTTCAACAGCCCATTGATTATTGGGATTTGGTTGATGAATATCATTCAGCTAATGACTCTGATGTAAATGCGATGTATCTATCTTCTTTTAGTAAAGCTTTAGAAGAGATCCTAGATAAATGTTCGATGTATCGTTTGCAACTGATGACAAGCGATAGTGATAGTCGTCAGGACATTTCGCAAAAAATTAATGATGTGCAGAGGGTATACGATCGCCTCGTTATAGAAACAAGTGCTCACTATAAAATAGCCTCTAACGAATTCAAATATAAAAACTATTATGCAAATTTTATCGATGGTGCATTTTCCGAGAAGATTCCACAAGGCGATCCACAGCCAGTAGATGCAAAAATTGCTGCAGTATTTAGTATGGGAGACAATGGCAAAGTTCTAGGAGTTGGTGACATAATTACGAACGGTGATTTAGACGTTCTTGGGCAACTTGCAGAACATCTAAAAGGAATAAATACCTCACAGCTTACTATCGGAAAATATCAAACAGGTATTGCAGGAGGACTCATTCCTGTAACAAGCTGGATGCTTACTATCAATGACGGCAGACGCATCGTTGGTGTACAGCGTAAAGGTGAGAAAATTTGTAATGCTGTTTCATTCCTGAGATAAGTAAATAAAGTGAATAGTGTGTGGACATATTTATCCTCTAAAAGGATCCAAAACAATCGAACACTCTGTCCGCCCCCTCCACTGCCTTCTTCGGCGTGTACTTTCCTTCTATTATCACGCATTCCATGCCCGCCGCGTGCGCGGCCTCCACATCAAACATCTGGTCGCCGATGTAGATGCAGTCTTTTGGTTCTATCTTTAAGCGTTCGCACGCAATGAGCAGGCCATGCGGATGGGGCTTGGGGAACTTGCCCATGTCGTCCACGGTCACGATCGTTTCGAAGTATTTTTTCACATGCAATTTCGCATCGATCGCATCCACGTAGGTGAGCCAGGAGCCGGTGATGAGAGCGAGCTTGGAAGAAACTGAAGAGTCCAAGGAAGTCGAGGAAAGACTCTCCAGGAGTTCTTGAGCGCCGGGCAACCACTGGGCCGAGCTGGAGAGCAACTCCATATAAAGCTCATCGCGCCGTGCACGGATCGTGGGGACGGCATCTTCCGTTGTGCCGAAGTGCGCGAGTACGTGGTGGAGATGCCATCCTTCCATATACCACTGCAGGAATTGCTCGGCCGAGACCGAGAGGCCATTCTCCGCCAATGCTTGGATACATGCCTGCTCGTAGAGCGCGATCGTATCCACCAGCGTGCCGTCGAGGTCGAAGAGGAGAGCTTTATACTGCATGAGGTGAAGAGAGTAGAGGACAACGGAGACCGGGGAAACCGATGAGTCCGACGAAGCCGAGGATGTTCCTCGGGATTCCCCGGTCTCTTCGGCATCGTCGGTTTCTTTATACTTCCACCATGAGTGGAATGACCATCGGTTCCCTGTCGAGCTTCTTATCGAAGTACCGGTAGAGGGAGCCGGTGACGGCGCGCTTGAGGGCTTTGCGGTCTTTCTCGCCGCGGTTGAGCTCTTCTTCGTAGGCCTTGCGGGCGGTCTGGATCACTTCGCGGCTGATATCTTGGTACTCGGAGCCGTAGAGGAGGCCGCGCGAGAGCACGTCCGGGTCGGCGACCAGGCGCTTCGAATCGGTATAGACTTTGAAGACGATCACGATGACGCCGGCCGAGCTCATGAGCTTGCGGTCCTGCATGATGCGTTCGCCTTCGCCGGCCGCGCCGCCCAGGCCGTCGATGATGATGTCTTTGACCGCAATTTTTTGCTTGCTGCGGCGAGCGTCGCCGTTGGCATCGAATTCCAAGATTTCGCCGTTCACGAGCAAGTGCACTTGGTTCTCGGGGTAACCGATGCCTTCTTTCACGAGGTTGGCGTGCGCGGTGCGCATGTGCGGTTCGCCGTGCTCGGGGATGATGTGCTTGGCGCGCACGAGGCGGTGCATCAGGAGCAGGTCGCTCTGGTAGCCGTGACCCGTGGTGTGGAGCGCGAGCTCCTGGTTGGTTTTCACCTGCGCTCCTTGGAGCAGCAGGTTATTCACCACTTTGGCGACGGCGCGTTCGTTGCCGATGATCGGGTTGCTGCTGAGTATCACCGTGTCTCCTTTTTTGACGGAGATATGGCGGTGCGTGCCGAGCCCGATGCGGGCGAGGCCCGCGACTTCTTCGCCTTGGCTGCCGGTGGTGACGATGAGCACTTCGTTATCCGGCAATTTATCCATGGCGGGATTCACCTTGCGGATGAGGCCGCGCGGCGCGCGCAGATAGCCCAGGTTCTGGGCGATCTCGATATTGGTTTCCATACTCCGTCCAGAGATGAATACTTTGCGATTGAAGGTCTTGGCGTGATCCACCACCTGCGCGATGCGGTTCAGCAGCGAGCTGAAAGTGGAGATGATCACGCGGCCCTTGGCGTCGCGGATGAGGCCGTAGAGCGTTTCGGAGATTTCCTTCTCGCTCTTGCTCTGGCCGGGCTTCGTTGCGTTGGTGGAATCCGCGATGATGGCGAGCACGCCTTTGTCTCCCAGTTCCGCGAGGCGGTGGAAGTCGGCGGGCGGCTCGTTCATCGGGGTCAGGTCGAATTTGAAGTCGCCCGTGTGGACGATGGTGCCGTAGGGCGTATGCAGCGCGATGGCCGCGGAATCGGGGATGGAGTGCGTGACGCGCATGAACTCCACTTCCACTTTGCCGATCTGCACCTTCTGGCGGAATTCCACCACGTTGAGCTGCACTTTGCCGGTCAGATGGTCCTCGTCGAGACGCTTGCGCACGAATGCCATGGTGAGCTTCGTGCCGAAGCATGGCGGAAAATGAAGGGCGGGCAGCAAGTGCTGCGCCGCGCCGATATGGTCCAAGTGCCCGTGCGTGAAGAGAACGGCTTTGATGCGGTTCTCGCGTCCGCGCAGGCTCGACATGTCGGGGATCAAGTAATCGATGCCCATCATGTCTTCATCGGGGAATTGGAGTCCCAAGTCGATGATGTAAATATCTTCGTCCACCTCGACCACGAAACAGTTGCGGCCGACCTGCTCGAATCCTCCCAACGGATAGACGCGCAAGTTCTGCTTGCCGCCCGGCGGCAGCGGACGCAGCTGCTGCACGCTCGTCGAAGGAGGCGCGACGGGCGCAGGTGTAGAGATGCCGGTGAGAGCCGGGCCGGCGAAACCCATATCGGGTGCCGATTGGCTTACGGGTGTGGTTTTGAAAGGCTGTGCCGTGGGAGATGCGGTGGGATTGCCTTTGAATCTTCGCCGGCGTCTTCGCCCGCGGAAAGGTTGTCCCGCTTCTGGGGGACGGGAGGGTTGTGGGAGCGCGGGCGCTCCTCCTCCGAGTTCTGCTGTCATGTCTTCTGTTTGGTAAAAAATGAAACTGACTGCTTTCAGACTACTCCGTTGGAAATTGATTTGCAATAGACGTGATGTCGCATAGTCTTTATTTTGGCTTCAGTTCAATGGATTTCTGTTGAGAAAAATTGAAATTAAAGGGTATTGGGGCAGAAAGGCAGCAGGGCAGAACGTCGTCAGGATTACCTCCTGCCCTTCTGCCTTTCAAACTTTCCGCCCTCCCCCAGACGATCTTGCCGCCACCTCCGCTGCACTGTAGCCTGCATCCCTGATGGACAGTGTCGTCCACACAGGCTCGACGAAGGCAGTCAGCGGCACTGCGCTCGTTTCGCTGTCGTTCTCGTCGCCCGAGGACGAGCAGGTGTGTTTGCTGCTCCAGTTGCCGGTGGATGCGCACGATGCCAAAATGCTCGAAGACGAATGCGCGGCCATCGTGCATCAATCGCTTTTGAGCAACGAAGGAGATGCTTGGCACCGCTTGGACGGAACGCTCAAAGAATTGAACGGCCTTTTCAAAGGGCTGTTGCTTTCGAAGACGATCGAAGAGATTCACGCGGTCGTCGCGCTCCTGGATGCGGAAGGCACGCTTCATGTATCCCACGCAGGCAGAGGCGAGGCGTACCTGGTACGGGGCGAGCTGGCCAGTCAGATCACGGAATTCAGCAAGGGGAAGCCGTTATCTGCATTCGTCCATATCAGCAGCGGACCGTTGGAGCCAAACGATGTCGTCTTATTTTCTACCCAGCGATTGCTGCGCACCTGCACGCCCGCGCAACTCGCAGAGCTGTCGCGGCACGAAGAGAGCGTCCTCGAAGATATCGCCGACGTGCTGGAAGGCGAGCAGGAAGTGGCCGCGCTCGCTGCACTGCGCATTCCTTCCGGCGAAGGAGCGGCTCCCGCGCGCGAAATGAAACGAGATCAACGCACGCGCCCCGCTCTCGCGGACCGCGCGCGCCGGCGTCGCCAGTCTGCCGGATGGACATTGCCGTTTCTCCCTGCGATCACGCTGCCTTCTCTGGAGAGAGTGATGGAGCGCCTCTCTTCCATAACGCGATCAGTGGCAAAAATAGGTGCCGGTGCCGGCAAGAAAGGCGCGTCACTGGGAAAGAAGAGCGTGCCCAAGCTCGCATCCGCTTCGTCGGATGTGGCCGCGCTCCTCCAGACCGTGCGTGAGAAGACGGCGAATTTTCTCGCGGATCTGAAACATCCGCAGCGCAAGCGCCGCGCTCATCTGCTTCTTCTTGCCGGGGCAGTCGCCGCCTTTCTCATCATCTGGCTCATCGTGAGCTTGACGACTTCGAGCCAGCGCAGCAAGACGCGCGGGGAATTGCAGCAGCTACTCCAGCAAGTGAGCGACGATCTGCAGACGGCCGATAACCGCAAGCTTGCCGGCGATACCGCTGCCGCGAGCACCATCCTCGATCGTGCCGATGCAGAGGCCAAGCAAGTGTTGGAGAACCAGTCGGGGCTCTTCCGTTCCGAGGCGCTTGATCTGATCGATCGTATCAAGCAGAAGCGCGAAGAACTCACCAATACGGTGCGCGTTTCGCCCCGGATCGTCGTGAATCTCAGCGAGAAGGATCCGCATATCACGGCTCAGGGGCTCATCGGGCTGAGCGATGGGGAGTTCGTAGCGTATGACCGGCAGAACACGTACCGCATTCTGCTCAATAAAGTGGATGATCCCAAGCGGATTGCGGAGAACGAACTCATTTTGAACGGCACGTCTTTCCCCTGGTCCAAGTCGGAAGTATTCCTCACCACGGGCAACAGCGTGATCGAATCGAACGACAGCCAGATCACCACCATGAAGACGGATGATCCCGCCGGCTGGGTGACGGGCAAGGCTGCTCAGACGTATCTGCGCTACCTCTACATTCTCTCCACTGACAAAAAGCAGATCTACAAGTACGAGCGTCTCACCAACCGATACGGCGCACCGGTGCAATATAATGTGAACGGCGATCTCAAGGGCGCCATCGACATGGTGATCGACGGCAGCGTCTATGTGCTGAAAGAAGGCGGAAGTGTGCTGAAGCTCCTGCGCGGCGAAACACAGCCCTTCGCCATCAATCATGCGCCGGATGGACTGCTCAAAAACGTCACCAAGATTTTCAAACTGCCGAATGGAGATTTCTATTTCCTCGATCCCGTGCAAAACCGCATCGTCGTGACGACCGATGGCGGGCAGACGGGCCAATCCGATTACGTGCGCCAATACATCCTGGAAGGCGCCCAGCTGGGGACATTGCAGGACTTGTACGTAGGTCCGGATGAGAACCATCTCTACGTGATCGACGACAAACGGGTGTACGTGGTGGATTTGGGAACGAAGTAATTCCATCGCCCGCCGTTTGCGGACTCGTTGTATAGTATCTTCATGCGCGTCCTGCTTTTCGGCACCTTCGATGATCTGCATCCCGGTCATTTGTTTGTTTTGCATGAAGCGGCCAAGCGCGGGGAAGTATCGGTGGTGGTGGCGCGCGATCAGAATGTGCTGCGCTTCAAAGGGCTGCCGCCTCTGCACGGAGAAGAGGTACGCATCCGGGCCGTGACCGAGGCGTTTCCCGGTGCGACCGTGATGCTGGGAGACGAGAACGATTTTCTCGCGCCCGTGCGCTGTGTCCATCCCGATTTGATTCTGCTCGGTTACGACCAGCAGCTGCCGCCGGGCGTGCGGGATTCCGATTTCCCGTGCCCCGTCGAACGATTGCCGGCATTTGAGCCCGAAAAACATAAGAGCAGTTTACGAAGGCGCTGATCGAGTGAGCCGACACTTCTGCTTGTGGCGGTTTTCTGCTATACTGGTCCGATGACCTCGACACAAATACAACGCTCACTGCGCAAACAATTGATGGGCGCCGCCGTCGGTGCGGCGGTCGCGATGGGGCTCTACGGCGTCTATGCCTTCGCCGCACCGCCCATGCAGGCGCTGGTGGCGGGCTTGGTACACACGGCCCCGCCGAAATATACCGAGGCGGATCGTGCCGAACGCCAGCGAATGATCGTGGAAAAAGCGAAAGAGATTTTGGCAATACAAGTGAACTGAAGAAGGTATTGGAGATTTCATCTCTTGCAGAAAGATCATTGCACCGAAGAAAAAAATACTACCTCAAATTTCAAGATCCGAATGAACGAACATTCGGCGATTGATTCATGGAGCTTTTTTGCCTTTTGTTTCTTCGGTGTCATTTCCCTGCCGTTCTCTGCCGCTGCGGCATCTACTTCCGTCGTCCGGTGGCGTATGCTCGGCCCCATGACTCCTCTCTCCGATTTTGCCCTGCCACTGGAGATTCTGTTCTTCATCGTCGGGGCGGTGATGGGCAGCTTCGGCAATGTGGTCGTCTTCCGCTCGATCGCGGGGAAAAACCTCAACGGACGCTCCATGTGCCGCGCGTGCGGACATGTGTTGTCGCCGTTGGAGCTTGTGCCCGTGCTCAGCTTTCTCTTTTTAGGTGCAAAGTGTCGCGCATGCCGCATGCCGATCTCCTGGCAATATCCGCTGGTGGAGGCGGCGACTGGTTTGCTCTTTCTCCTGTCGCTCTGGCAGGAGAGCTTTATCCTGATTCCCGCATTTTTGCTCGCAACAGCGCTGTGGCTTTTGCTTCTGATTTCACTGATTGATGCGCGTACAGGCTCCATCCCCGATGCGCTCACGATTCCCTTCATCGGCGTCAGCGTAATGCGTGCGCTGCTGCTGCCATCATTGCCGCTTCTCGCGATGCTCATCGGCGGAGGATTCTTTGCGCTCCAATGGATCATCAGCCGCGGCCGGTGGGTGGGGAGCGGGGATATGTTGGTGGGTGTGGGGATCGGTGCGCTCGTACTCACCGGGGCGCAAACATTCGTCTCTCTCGGTATCGCCTACATCGCCGGTGCCATAGTCGCCGTCCTGTTACTTTCCACCAAACGACGCACGCTCGGCGCGTCTCTTCCCTTCGGGCCTTTCCTGGCATTCGGCGCATTGGTCACGGTCTTCGAAGGCGGATGGATCGTGCGTTTGCTGATGGGTTCCTAATAAGAAAAAGGGCCTGCCCGTGAGAGAAGGCCCGAATTTGGTTGGATGCGATTATGATCGCATCGCACGTGGCGATGTCCGCCCCGTGCAAAATTCTAGACTGAAGATGGAAATCCTTTTCCCTCTTGAGGGTCAGTCCAGGATTTTGCACGGGAGGATGTGTGCATCCAACTAATGCATTGTAATGGAACCCTTTGATTTGTCAAATTCTTTCCAGGGCTTTTCTAGCCAGTTTTCACTGCTTTAACCTATTCTTTCTCCATGAAGGTGGTAGCGCGCAATCGCCGGGCCCGTTTCGATTTTGAGATCACCGAGACGGTGGAAGCCGGCCTGATGCTGACGGGACCGGAAGCGAAATCGTGCCGTATGGGACATGTGAATCTGGCGGGCGCCTATGTGTCTTTTTTCGGCGGCAAGGCGCACCTGAAAAATACCAAGATCGCGCCGTATGCCTTCAGCCGCAACGTGCCGCACGAGGAGATGCGCGATCGCCAGCTGTTACTCTCTGCCGCCGAATCGGCCCGGCTCCAGAAGGCGCTGGAAGAAAAAGGCATCAGCGTGGTGCCGCTCGAAGTGCGCGCCGACAAATACATCAAAGTACTCTTGGGCCTCGGCCGCGGCCGCAAAAGGATCGACAAGCGCCAGCGCATCAAGGAGCGGGAGATGGGACGGAATTTGCGGGAGGGAAGAGAGATATAACGTTTGATCGTTCGCTCGTTTCTTTGTTTCTTCATTTGTTCGAAGAAACGAAGCAACAAACAAATAAACTGCTTCAGAGGAATGGAACATCCTGTATTCTGAGACAGATGTCTCTGCTCCCGCCCCCCATCCAAAAGGCCATTGAGGAATTCAGCAAGCTGCCCGGCATCGGGCCGAAGTCGGCGGAGCGACTCACGTTTCATCTGCTTCGCAGCTCCAAGGCATCGCCGGAGCGGCTCGGCCAGGCGCTGAGCGATCTCAAGCGCGAGTTGAAGTACTGCCGCATCTGCCAGATGGTGACGCTCGAAGAGACCTGCGAGATCTGCCGCGATCCGGGGCGTGATCCCAAGACGATTCTGGTCGTGGAGGATCCGCTGGAGGTCGTCGCGTTCGAAAAGGTGGGATACAAAGGTCTCTATCACGTGCTGCATGGCGTGCTCTCGCCCATCGATGGTATGGGGCCCGAGCAGCTGCGGCTGCGCGAACTCATCGAACGCACCAAGCAAGGCGGCATCGAGGAAGTGATCGTGGCGACGAATCCCGATGTGGAAGGAGAAGCGACGGCCAACTACATCCGCATGCAGCTGGCGCCGATGGTGGGCAAAATCACGCGGCTCGCGCATGGCCTGCCGATGGGCGCTGATATTGAATTTGCAGACCAGGTGACCTTGCGAGAGGCGATCGCGGGAAGAAGGAACCTATGAGTCCTTCTGATCGATAAACGCGGGCAGGAATGCCCGCTCCCATTTTTAAAATTATTTCAGAAACCGGAAGCTGGCGCTTGGCCTGCGGTTTTCATTTTGAAGAAACGGCCCGTCTCGCCCCGAAGGGCGGACGGGCCAGAGGGGGAGTCAGCATCGCTGTCTGTCCGGTTTTTTGTCGGGCAGCGCGACCCATAGAATGAGAAGAAGCGCGCAGCTGCTGACGGTTCCGGACGCGCTTGGCAGCTCAGGGTTGCTCCAGCTTTCCCACAAGAAATGTGGAAAGTACCAGAGCAACGCCACGGCTGCGATGCACATCAGGAAGATGACAATCGCACGCAAGCTCGTTCGCATGAGAGACCCTCCAAAGAGCGGATGGAAGCAGAACGTCTGCCCATATCCATAATAGACACTATAGTATATAATAATATTTATGGAAAGGGTTTGCAAGAGATTTTCCTCATTTTTTCTTCTTCATGATCTCCTGCGCCGCTTTTTGCTCTTCTTCCGCGCGTGCGTACGCTTTGGGCGTGATCACGATCAGTCCGAATTGCTCCTCCGGATGATCTTTGTTCCAGTCTTCGACATTGTTTTTCCAATCATGTGATCCGCCGAAGACGGTGATGGCGGCCGGATTGCCGTCTTTTCTGACCAATTGGATCAATGCGTCCTCACGCCCCTCCATGATGAGATGTTCGCGTTGCATTTTCAGATCGCCGCACCTGTCGTCGATGATCGATTTCTGACCGGGATTTCTCTCTGTCCTACTCTGAAACTCCAACGCTTGAATCTGTGCGGTCAGCTCATCAATTTGCAGCAATACAGTCGTATTTTCGGCTCCCGTGATCTCCGCCTGTCCCGCCTGCGCAAGATAGCCCAAGGCGAGGTCATTGCGTTCGACATCGGGCAACGCTGCGGCAATTTTTTCTTTTTGCAGCGCGATCGTCTTTTGCAACATCTGCAGTTTCTCTTTCATCTCTGGGAGCGGCAACTTGTCATCGGCAGAGCTTTGCGCTTCGAGATACGTGATTTTTTCCCGCAGCTCGGCTTCTTCACGCGTCAGACGCCGTTGATTTTTTTCCATGCCAGTCAGAAGCGTCACCGTATCGGTTTTGCCGGCCGGCAGCCCTTCCCGGTAGACCTTCAATGGTCCGAACCGGTGCGAAAGATCGAGGAGAATGCCGTACACATCCCTTTGCACGGGCGTCACACTCTGGCCGTAGCCTGCGGATTGCCGCAGTTTTTGCGAAACGGTTTTTGCATCTTCCTCTGTATTCGGCGGCGGATGCATCTGCCGGACAATCACCAGGCAATATTTCGCATCGGGAGGGTGAATGACTTTCTCAATCGTTGCCGCACCTTTCAGCTCCGCAGGAAAAATCTCCAGGAGCTTTTGTGCCGAGTAGTCTTTTTCCTCGCGAGATTTCGGCCGTTCGGATGCATCCGCGGAAGTCATGGAGTGGTGGTGAGCATTTTCAATGCCGGAAAGCCCGCACGCCGGTCGTCACCATCGCGATGCCGAGCTCGTTGGCTTTGGCGAATACATCCGCATCGCGCACCGATCCTCCCGGCTGGATGATGGCCGCGATGCCATGCTTGGCGGCTTCTTCGATGGAATCCGGGAATGGGAAGAATGCGTCACTCGCCAGTACCGAGCCCGTGGCACGGCCGTCCGCGCGCTTGAGCGCGATCCATGTCGCGTCCACCCGGCTCGTCTGGCCGCAGCCGATGCCGACGGTCGAGAGATCTTTCGCCAGGACGATGGCATTCGACTTCGCGTGCTTCACCACTTTCCATGCAAACAGCAGATCGCGGATCTGAGCGGCGTCCGGCTTTTTGTCCGTGACGCAGGTGAGATCGGCGTCGGTGAGCACGCGGGTATCGATGCTTTGGGCGAGCATGCCGCCGAGAACGGAACGGTACGCCGTTTGGTCGTCGCGTCGTTTTTTCGCTTGTTCGATTACCCGGATATTCGGCTTTGCCCTGAGGATTTTCAGCGCTTCCGCTTCGTAGCTTGGTGCCGCGATCACTTCCGTGAAAATTTTCTGATCGATGATTTTTTTGGCCACTTCCGCCGTGCACGTTTCATTGAGCGCGATGATGACGCCGAAGGCCGAGAGGCGGTCGGCATCGTAGGCGCGCTGGAATGCCGTCTCGATATCTTGGGCCGATGCGATGCCGCTGGGGTTGGCGTGCTTCACGAGCACCGCCGTCGGTTCGGTGAATTCTCTCACGGCTCCCCATGCCGCATCGGCATCGAGAATGTTGAGATAACTGAGAGGTTTGCCTTGGTGGAGTGTTCCCCAAGAAGAGGAAACGGAGACTTCTTTGCCGCTCTCATAGAGCGAATAATATTCTCCCCACTGGTGCGGATTCTCTCCATATCGAAGTTTCTGTCCTCCGGCCAATAAAATTCCAAGATGCCTTCCGTCCGACAGATAACGGGCGATCATCGCATCGTACGCAGCCGTATGCAGAAAAACCTTGGCAGCTAATTCCGATCGGAGCGCTGCTGATATTTCGCTATTTTCCAATGCCTGCACCACTCGTTCATAGTCGTCGGGATCGCACACGACGGTGACGGAGGCTTGATTTTTGGCGGCGCTGCGAAGGAGGGTCGGGCCGCCGATATCGATCTGCTCGATGATGTCGGCGCGTGATTTGGACGCATCCTCCATCGTCTTTTGGAACGGATAGAGATTCACGATCACGAGCTCGATCGGTTCGATGCCGAGCGTCTTCGCTTCCTCCGCATGCTTCGCGTCACCGGTTTTCATCAAGATGCCGCCCATGAGGAGCGGATGCATCGTCTTCACCCTGCCTCCCAGACATTCCGGAAAATGCGTGATGTCCTCCACCGACGTGACGGGAATTTTTTCTTTCGCAAGCGTGACGAAGGTGCCGCCCGTCGAAATGATTTGGTAGCCGAGGGCGACCAGGCGGCGCGCCGTTTCGACGATGCCGGTTT
>DAISLF010000003.1:0-6440 GCA_036820585.1 Candidatus Peribacteria bacterium
GTCGTGGGCAAGCCGCTTGCCATCATGCTTCTCAATCGCGGCGCGACCGTGACCGTCTGTCACCGAACAACACCCGATCTTGCTGCGATGACCAAACAAGCCGATATCCTCTGCTGCGCCGTGGGCAAGCCAAAGATGATCACCGCCGATATGGTGAAGCCGGGTGCCGTTGTCGTTGATGTAGGCGTGACACGCATAGACGGCAAGCTCTGCGGCGACGTGGACTTCGAAGCAGTTCTCGAAATAGCTTCGGCCATCACGCCCGTGCCGGGCGGCGTAGGACCGCTGACCGTTTCGAGCCTCATCCGCAACTGCGTGCGAGCGAAGGAACGACAGATGGAATCAAAATACTAGCCTAGTGAAGCCAAAAGAAATTCTCACAGTGCAAAAGGGAAAGAAGTTGCCGGCTTCCTCGCGCAACATCTTTTCCCCTGCTACACTCCACGTATGGACGTCCTCGTCAGCGGTTTTTCGGCCTTCCCGTTCGCGGAAAGGTCGTGTCTCACCGTGCGTCATTTTTCATTGTTCATTTTTCATTTTTCCTTCGTATGTGCGGCATCATCGCGGTGAACGGCTACCGGGACGCCATACAAGATTTGTATGACGGTCTCATCGTGCTCCAGCACCGCGGACAGGATGCGGCGGGCATCGTGACATTCGACAATCAATTCCATCTGAAGAAAGCCAACGGCATGGTGCGCGACGTCTTCCACGCGCAATCGCTCGCGCGCCTGAAGGGCACCATGGGCATCGGGCACGTGCGCTACCCGACGGCGGGATGCAACAGTGAATTCGAAGCGCAGCCCTTCTTCGTGAATTCTCCGTTCGGCATCGCGCTTGCCCATAACGGCAACCTGACGAACTCCAAGCAATTGGCGAAAGAAGTGCTCTATACCGATTTTCGTCACCTCAATACCAGCTCGGACTCCGAAGTGCTGCTGAACATTTTCGCATTGGCGCTCCAGAAGCAGCGCCCGATCAAGCTGCTGCCCGAGCATATCTTTCGCGCCGTGCGCACCGTGCATCGCCGTTGCAAAGGCAGCTACTCGGCCGTGGCGCTCATCGGCGGCCAAGGCATTCTTGCCTTCCGCGATCCCTACGGCATCCGGCCGCTGCAGCTCGGCAAACGCAAGTACGGCATGAAGGAGGAATACATCCTCTGCTCCGAAAATACGCTCATGAAGCCGCTCGGCTACGAGTTCGTGCGCGATCTGCAGCCCGGCGAAGCCATCTTCATCGACCGCAAGAATAAAGTGCACGCGCGCATCTGCCGCAAAGGCGTGCTGTCGCCCTGCGCGTTCGAGTGGGTCTACCTCGCCGCGCCGGATTCCGTCATCGATAACGTGAGCGTCTACAAAGCGCGCGTCCGCATGGGCGAGTCGCTCGCCCAGCAGATCCGCAAGAGCGGTATCCGGATCGATTCAGTCATTCCCATTCCGGATTCCTCGCGCGCCGCAGCCGCAGGTCTCGCGGACAAACTGAAAATCCGCTACCGCGAAGGCTTCGTGAAGAACCGCTATATCGGCCGTACCTTCATCATGCCGGGCCAGGCGATGCGCCAGCGCAGTCTACACTTCAAGATTCACCCCATCGATCTGGAATTCAAAGGAAATAACGTGCTCCTGGTGGACGACTCCATCGTGCGCGGCAATACCAGCCGCAAAATCGTGGAGATGGCGCGCGAAGCCGGAGCCGCCAAGGTCTACTTCGCATCCGCCTCCCCGCCCGTCACGGGCCCGTGTCCGTACGGCGTCGATATTCCGACGACGGAAGAGCTCATCGGTGCGAATCACACGACCGAAGAAATCTGCAATTTCATCGGCGCGGACGCGCTTTTCTACGCCAAAACCGACGACATGGTGAAGGCGATCAAAGTCGGCAATCGCAAGATCCAGAAGCTCTGCACCGGCTGCTTCAACGGCCGCTATCCCACGCCAGAAGTGACGCCCAAGCTGCTCCTGGAAATGGGCAGGAACCGCAACACGACGCGCGAAAACCACAACATGGAAAGTGATGACGAGACGGAAACGTCGAAGACGATGAGCTTGATTTGAGGATGCCGAAGAAACCGAGGAACCCAATGAATCCGACGACTGTCATTTCCGTGATTTCGTCCGATTCTTCGGTTTCCTTCGGAAGAACGGAAAATGTTATGCTCTGCATATGCGCATCCTCCTTCTTACCTCCTCCGCCCGCGGCCATGCGATCGCCGAGGCGCTTGCGCGCAGCACTCCTACGCCCGATATCATCAATCTTTGCCCGACGAAAAATCCCGGCATCCGCACTATTGCCGCGCAGCAACATGTGATGGATATCATGGATTTTCCTGCGGTGCTGGCCATCGCCAAAAAAGTAAAACCTGATTTCGCCTTCATCGGACCCGATGATCCTATCGGCGCGGGACTCGCCGATGCACTCGCAGAGCTCGGTATTCCATCAGTGGCACCCCCAAAGAAACTAGCAAAGATCGAGAGCAGCAAAGGATTCACACGTCATTTACTGCAGAAATATGGCATCGATGCCTCGCCGAAATTTCAAGTGTTCGAGCATCCGAGCAACGTATCCGCTTCAGCGGAGAAGAAAGCTATCCGCTCCTATATCGAAGATACTCTTTACGGTGAATACGTGGTGAAATATGACGCGCTCAAGGGCGGCAAAGGGGTGAAACTCAGCGGCGATCATCTGGACTCCATCGATGCAGGCGTCGCGTACGCCATCGAATGCCTGGAGGAATGCGGCCGCGTCGTGATCGAAGAAAAATTGATCGGCGTGGAATTCAGTCTGCTCTCCTTCGCATCGGGCATGCAGGTTGTCGACATGCCGGCAGTGCAAGATCATAAACGCGCATTCGAAGGCGACACGGGGCCCAATACGGGCGGCATGGGGACTTACACGGATGCGGATCACTCACTCCCCTTCCTCGCCCCTGCGGATCTTTCGCGCGCCAAAGAAATCAACCGGCTCACGGCGGCCGCGCTGGAAAAAGAATGCGGCGATCCCTACAAGGGAATTCTCTACGGCGGCTTCATCGCCGTGCGCGACGGCATTCGCGTGATCGAATACAATGCCCGCTTCGGCGACCCCGAAGCGCTGAACCTTCTTCCCCTTCTCCAATCCGATTTCGTCGAACTCTGTCAGGCCATCATCGATGGCACGCTGACCGATGACCTCGCTTCATTTGAGCATACAGCGACCGTTTGCAAGTACATCGTTCCTCGCAGCTATCCCGACAACAAAGAAGAGAAAGGCCAGATCGTGGAATTCCCCAAAGACATTCCCGCCAATACCCGCCTCTACTTCGGCGACATCACGGAAGACGACGCAGGAGCGCTCCATCTGGGTGGCTCACGCACCGCGGGCATCGTGGGCATCGCGGGCACGATCGCCGAAGCCGAACGCATCGCGGAATCCTTCTGCGAACAGGCGCAAGGCCCGGTGCGGTTCCGCAAAGATATCGGCACGACGGAATTGATTACGCAACGAACGGAGATGATGAAAAAGATCCGCAATTGATGCGTATCAATTTACGCAGCTTTTCGCTTCGATATTTCCGTCAAAAAGCTGAGCAATTGACCGAACTCTACCGGATTGCGCCAGCTGCCGCGTTGGTGGTTTGCGATTACTGTTTCATGCCCTCCAAAATAGATCTGTGACTCTATGTGCTGAGCTAGCAGGCATTGATCAGTCAATGGAAGCGATCGAGTTTCGACCGGAAGACTTTCAAATCGGTTTAGCACATCTTCAAGTTCTGATGGTGACAGATCTCCGCAGAAATCTTTCATATATTTAATCGTATAAAGGTACCGCTCTTGTTGATCAATGATCTTCGTGCCTATCGCCACAACCCATGCTTCCCTATTCTCTGTTTCCTGGACCATTCCCACACGTGCTTCAAATCCGATTTGTTTGACGACATCGAAGCTTTTACCCTGATAGATACACTCCCGTTCTGTTTCTAACGTCAATCTGCGCACGTGTCCTTCAAGATATTGATCGATCTCCCGAAAGGATTTTTCGAGCATTTCTCCTATGTCATACATAGTCGCTGCATCCAATGTCCAAGTGAATTTTTCCCGTGCAGTCATAAAGTGGTCAAATACCCCTTTCAGGGATTCAGCATCTTCCTGGGGCAGAACACAGAAACCAGCCGCCCGGTCGATTTGCCCTTCCAGTGCCACAAGTTTATGAAGCATCTCTCGTTTTTGAGGATCTTGTATGAGATGGCCAAAGAGAAAAATATACAGCGATAGAATGCCATCTTGATCGATATGATCAAAAAAAGTGACAGCTTCGCGATTTGCCACAGAGCCGTCGCTATTATTCCTCTCAAATAAAGAAAGTCCTCCATTTTCATCATCATCCAGTAACAATTCACACGTGCATTTACCCTGATCGGAGTCGTGCCCATGATGGCCGCGGTTCATCTGCTTTCTGACCCCGTCCTGACGAGAAGGACCTACAACCGCTCCATCGAGTGCTATCGATTGATCGGGGAAGTATTGCTGAAATTCTTCCCAAGAAGGTTTTTTCTCTCGACCGGATGCAAGACAGCAAATACGGGGATAAAACAATCGCAAAGATTCTAAACGCTGCATCACCTGAGGCCATTGTACATTTCTAGGCACTCGAACAAGAAGCATATCCTCGACCGGACATAGTTCGACAGACGAATTTTTTTCTGCGCCTGAAACAGTATTCGAAAGTACACTTCCCGCCTTCCATTCAGTCATCGTTACGCTCATCGTTATTTTTTTATGAATTTCTTTCTGGCCTGTCATTTCCTCGGACCGAGAGGCCGCAATGGCTGGACTACTTCGAAGAATGAACAGTTGGGACTTCTCCATAAAATTTGATCAATGGTACACTCGTATGCAATAATATTATAAAATAATTATTATATTAATCAAATAATAGCGACCAACTATTCCTTCCATGACTCTAATATGCCTAAAAAACGATGTCATGCTCCTTATACTCAGCTCAAGCGGATAAAAGCTTTTCGAGCCTGACTTGCTGATCTTTCTCCTGGAGCGTCTCAAGGATAGCCCCGATATTGCCCTCCATGATCGCCGGCAGATTGCTGAAGCTTTCGCCCACGCGGTGGTCCGTCACGCGGTCCTGGGGAAAATTGTACGTGCGGATTTTTTCGCTGCGGTCGCCGGAGCCGATCTGGCCGGAGCGCAAGTCGCCTCGCTCTTTCGAGAGGCGCTCCTGCTCGGCGGCATACAGGCGGCTGCGCAGCAAGCTCATGGCGAGCACGCGGTTCTTCATCTGGCTGCGTTCGGTCTGGCACGCGACGAATACTCCCGTGGGCAGGTGCGTGATGCGCACGGCGCTCTCGGTTTTGTTGACGTGCTGGCCGCCCGCGCCGCTCGCGCGGAAGGTATCGAAGCGCAAATCTTCCGGCCGGATCGTCAGGTCCACCTCTTCGGCTTCGGGAAGAATGGCGACGGTAATGGTGGATGTGTGCACCCTGCCTTTGTTCTCCGTGGCCGGAATGCGTTGTACGCGGTGCACGCCGGACTCGAATTTCAATTTGCCGTACGCGCCTTTGCCTTCGATGCGGCAAGAGACTTCCTTGATGCCCCCGCCATCGGCCTCGGACATATTCATGATCTCCGCCTTCCAGCCATGCTGCTCGGCGTAGCGCAAGTACATGCGCATCAGCTCGCCCGCGAAGAGCGCGGCCTCCTCGCCGCCCGTCCCCGCGCGCACTTCCATGATAACGCTTTTACCGTCATCCGGATCGCGCGGCACGAGGAACGATGTCATCGCTTTCTCGAGCTCGGGCAGTTGCTTGCGCGCATGATTGGCTTCCTCTTCGGCAAGTGCCAGCATGTCGGGATCACCGCGCACCTCCTCTACGTAGGCAATAGCCGCCTGCGCTTTCCGGTATTGCGAAAAGAGCGAAACGAGCGGCTCCAGCTCCGCGAGTCTCTTCCCGATGCGCGCGATTTCTTTCGGGTTCGAGAGCGTCTCCGGCTGCCGCAATGTCTCGTGCAAACGCACATACTCATCGGCCAATGTTTGCAGCTTCTCGATCATGCGAAGAACGGCACGTTATTTCGCCGCATCGGTCAGAATATCAAACGAGAAACAATCATGCCCGGCCGGATGATTCCAACGGACATTGTATTGCTCGTTGAGAGTCTGGGAGAAATCGGCGCACAGGTCGAAATGCTGGGAATCGCGGATGACGTACTCATACTGCTTGCCCGTCTCTGGATCAATGATCTCGGGCCGCTGGTACTGCGCCTTCGCCTGCACTTCGGAGAGAGTAGCCGGCAATGGATTCACGGGCTTCGGTGCGCCGGGGACGGAAACGGGTGCCGGTCCGGATGGTCCTCCATAGGAGATGGCGAAAATTTCGGACTTGATCGCCTGCAGATCCTGCACGCGCTTCTCATCGAACTTGCGCAGGCGCTGCGATGCCGGCGAGC
>DAISLF010000003.1:6450-22480 GCA_036820585.1 Candidatus Peribacteria bacterium
CAGCCATAGTCCCCATGCCACGGAAAGAATGACGATGAGTGCGGCGACGAATGCAAAGCCGCGGTTGAACGAACGTGACGGATGATCAGCTGAACGCAGCGAGAGGAAGTAATACGTGAACCCAAGACCCGACAATGCGAGCACGATCAGAACCTTCAGCAGAAAACGCACCGAAATTTCCCCGTCGAGCATATTGAACACGAGCGCGATCGCATCGCCCACCATCGTGATCGCGGCCACGAAGAGCGTGAGATAGGTGAGCCAGCGCCGCACGCCGCTGCGCGCGCGATCCGGGTGACGCACGATGTCGCGCTGCAAAAACCAGGAGAGCCAGAAGAAAATCGGCGACGTGACGATGAGCGACGCCATCCACCAGCGGATATTCGATAGGTTGGCCGCGTCATACGTGGCGGGATCCACCGTGTCCGGAAAGAAGCGGTTCACGTAGGTAAAGAGCAGCACGATCAAGCTGACGATTCCTATATACAGACAGGCGAAGGTGAGCAGATGGAAAAACGCCTCGCGCGCGCCGCCGGTATCGGGCGGAACAGGAACGGACATATCGAGCGTCTGCTCGCTGAGTGCTTGCGACACTTCTTTTTCTTTCCATCCGGCAGAAAGAAGCAATAAGCGAATCGTGCCGGGATCCATGCCTTTGGCACGAGCATGTTTGATAAAGTCAGAAAGAGATTTATCCATGCGGGCACTATACAGAAACCGGATGGAATCACCAATGACCAACTTGGTGATCGGTTCTGGGTGCTTGGTGATTCCTATTTTGCTATGCTCCCGACCCATGAAAATCCTCGTAGCCCTGTCCGGCGGCATCGATTCCAGCACGGTTGCCCATCTGCTGCATGAACAGGGACACGAGCTGATCGGCGTGCGGTTTACGCTCTGGAGCGATCCGCTCGCGCCAGCGATCGAGCAAATTTTGCCCAGCAAATGCTGCAACGCGCAGACCGCCGCGCGCACGGCCCATATCTGCAAACGCCTCGGCATCCCGCTGCATGTGATCGACCTGCAGGAGGAATTCAAGAAGCATGTCGTCGATCCGTATCTGGCGCAGCATCGGGAAGGACTGACGCCCAACCCCTGCATCGGCTGCAATCGCGAAATTAAATTCGGCAAGCTCCAGGAGCTGATGCGAGCATTCGATTGCGGCAAGCTGGCTACCGGCCACTACGCGAGAATCGCACATGAGACTCTGGCGGATGGATCGCAGCGCTGCGTGCTGCTGGAAGCGGCCGACGCAGCGAAAGACCAGAGTTACTATTTGTACGGGCTCACGCAGGAGCAACTGCGGTCCGTGTTGTTTCCTCTGGGTGGAATGCAGAAGAAAGAAGTATTCAGTCTCGCTAAAAATTTCGGCGTGCCGTTCGATGAGCAGTACAAAGAAAGCCAGGATCTCTGCTTCTTCCCGGAAAAAACGCCGCAGGAATTCCTCAAGCGTCACCTCGCCGATGCATTGCTTCCCGGTGAGATCGTGCGGCGGAATGGCGAAATCGTCGGCAAGCACGATGGCCTGCCGCTCTACACTATCGGCCAGCGGCGCGGACTCAAGATCGGCGGACTCAAGATCCCGCTCGAAGTCGTCTCGAAGGATACGATGCATAACCGCTTGATCGTCGCCGAGAAAGGATCGGAGTCGGCAATTGACATCGCATTGGAAGATCTGCGCTGGGTCTCGTGGCAGCCGCCGCAGACGGAAGAAGCGACATTTGAATGCCGCACGCGCTCGCTCACAGAGCGCGAGAAAGGCACCCTCGTCTTCGAAGGCAATCGCGGCCGTTTCCGGTTCGAGCATCCGCAGCCGCCGCTCTCGCCCGGGCAATCGCTCGTTCTTTATCGCGGCGCGGAAGTAATAGGTGGCGGCGTGATGCGATAATCATCGATAAATCGCAATTTCTCCCGTTTCAACTTGAGTCTCATCAAGACGCGTGCGATCCTGGCGCACTTAGTCTCTTTTTCTTTAATAGAAGCCGAAATTCTGCTATAATTCTTCGATTATGCCACGTGAGAGTCGTCACCGGGTTTCATACGATGCAGACGGCAATATCGTCATCGGCGCCGAGATTGCGCCTGCCTCTCTGCACGCGCGGGTCGAGGCGGAAGAAATCGAACCGGATGCGAGCGAAGAACTCATCATCCAAGAGAATACAACGACCTGGAATGCATCTGAATCGGCAGACATGGATGACCCTTGGATGAAGCCGATCGATGAGACGACGCTGCAGATCAATCCGAAAGAAAAAGTGCGGCGCGATCAAGCCGCGTACGCGCGCGCGATCCAAGAACATCTGGCAACCGTGAGCACGATGACACGCAGCGCGCTCGGCGAAGGCATCCATCAATACAAAATGAGCCTGGCAGGCGGCATGCCGATGCTCGGTACGTTGGAACAAGAAACCAAATCGTGGCTGCGTACCATCTGGGATTTTCTCTGGCAACCGGTTTGGATTCCGGGAAAGAAAAACAACGTCAAAGAATACAGCCGCGGCGTGCTTTTCGCGCTCGATATCATCCGCTTCGGCGGGACGTTCGCGCTCATCTTCGGGGTGCTCTTCGTCGCGCTCAACTATCAAAGCTTCTTCGAGATCGCCCGCTCCACGGTGGACCGCGTGCTCGCCGGACCGTCGCTGGATACTCCGGGCGCGCAGGTGGACAGCGCACTGATGGATTCGCTGAAAGCCAACGGCGGCGGCGCGGGCCGTCTGAATGGCAGTCTGCTCAGCTACCTTCCCTCCGTCGGCCCGCCCGAAAATCGCATCATCGTGCCGAAACTCAATCTGAATGTGCCGCTCGTGACGCCGCCCACCGATGCATTGCTTCGCCAAGATTGGACGCAGGTGGAGAACGATATCCAGGCAGCGCTGCAAAAGGGCGTCGTCCACTATCCGGGGACGGCCAAGCCCGGGCAAGCCGGCAATTTCTTCGTGACCGGCCACAGTTCGTACTATCCATGGGCTCCAGGCGATTACAAAACCGTCTTCGCGCGCCTGAGCGAGCTGAGTATCGGCGACGAATATTGGGTCTACTACGGCGGCGACAAGCACCGCTACATCATCCGCGCTAAGAAAGAAGTGAGCCCGACGGACACGACGGTGCTCGACCAACCCGCCGACCAGCGCATCTCCACCCTCATGACCTGCACGCCCGTGGGCACGTCGCTGCGCCGCCTCATCGTGCAGGCAGAAGAAGTGGACCCGGACACCGGCGTCGCGCTCAAAATAGGCGAGCACGCGGGCGATCAGGTGGTGCCGAAGGTGAACTTAGATGCGTTACCGATCTGAATATTGAATGTGGAACGTAGAATGTTGAATCCACATTCAACATTCATAATTCAACATTCTTGTACTACTCTTCTTCTAATGAAACCGGACGCCCGCTCTTTACTTCCCCTTGCCGCTGTGGTGGAATGGTAGACACGGAGGACTTAAAATCCTCTGCCCGTTACAGGGCTTGCTGGTTCAATTCCAGCCAGCGGCACCACGTACAATCGCTGCGCGATCACGTAGCGCAGCCGACAAGTTCACACATGAAGAACAACAGAAGCGATTTCGCGTGCCACGTGACACCGTATGCTTTTTGGATGGCTTCAACTTCATGAAAGCAAATTGCCATGATATTCTTTTGAATTACCTCTGTTACTTTTTCATGTTGTTTGCGTAATACTGAGCGCAGCAATCGATTGGCCATTTGATTCTGCCCCTTCTCCCCTCTCCATGGAACAGTCGGAAGAACTTTCGCTCCTTGCCTCCTGCCAAGCCGGACATCTCGAAGACTTCGCGCATCTGTACGATCATTACGTGACACCGATGTATCGGTTTATCCAGTACCGCACGCATGATCGCGCAGTAGCCGAAGATCTCACGAGTCAGACTTTTTTGCGGGCTCTCGAGAAAATACGCAGCTTCGATCCAAGGCGCGGCGTATTCCGTGCATGGCTCTACCGCATCGCGCGCAACGCCGTCATCGACTATTACCGCTCGCAGAAGCACACGGCTCCGCTGCCCGATGGATGGGACGCTGCGGGTGACGATGACACGGCACATGACCCATCTGCACTTCCTCCCGAGCTCCAGAAAGCCATAGCGCAGCTAAGCGAGCAGCAGCGCGAAATCGTCTTGCTGCGCATCTGGGACGGCCTCTCCTATAAAGAAATTGCGGAAGTGGTCGGCAAGAGCGACAACAACTGCAAGGTGATCTTCTCCCGCGCGATCGCGGCAATACGTTCTTCCCTCCCCGCCGAGGCATTGCTTCTCCTGTTTCTCTTCCCCTTCCTGCGATGACACACGATGACGATGATCTTCTCGAAGAATTGTTCCGCCTCGACCCGGCGCTACGTCCGCACCGCGAGCAGCTCATTCCATTGATCGAACGGCTGCGCCAATCGAAACCGGATGTGAAACCGGACGCGGCATTCGTCTCCGAACTGCGCCGTCACTTGCTGGCACATGCGGACACTTTGCAAACGCCCTCTTCCACATGGCAGATGCTGCGTCTTCCTTCCGCAGTGTTCGCGTTGCTCTTGATCGTGATTGCTCTTCCTCTCGCCTATCTCGGCATTATGCGATCGCTGCCACAGACGGCACAGTATCCGTCCTCCGGCACCCCCCTCTTCGCCTACAACCTCAAGCCTGCTCCCGCCAATGCCTTCGGCAGCTTGAAAGACTTCCAGCCGGGCGCGCAGGAACAACTTGGCAGAGGCGGCGGCGGACCTGTGACGGCTCCGGCTACTCCGTCTCCCATGGCCCAAGCCACTAACGACAGCACGATGGCCGCACCCTCCGCCGCCCCATCCCTCGCCGCACCGATGACAAAAATAGGCGGTACATCCGGCCGGATGATGATCAACCCGCAAATCGAGCGCTATGAATTTTCGTATAGCGGGGCCATGCTCCCGCTCGCCGATGCGACTGTCTCCGTGCTGCGACGCGAACGCGGCATGAGTCTCACGGATCTTTCTTCCTTGCGCGATGCTTTGAACCTGGGGACGCTGGATCTTTCCACTTTTCACAACACAGCCGCAGATTCCATCTCGCTCATCCAGCAAGGCGATTTCGGCTACCTCATCAATGTGCAACTGCGTGACGGCAGCGTGAATATTTCACAGAACTGGGAAACCTGGCCGCATCCCGAGATGAATTGCAAAGACGATGCGTGCTACCAAAAATACCGAACCAAGGCCGCTGATATTCCCTCCGATGATGCGCTCATCCGGATCGCCGATGCATTCGTGGCGGCGCACAAGATCGATCTGACGCACTATGGCAAACCGGAAATAGATGCTTCTGGGAAGAACCAGATCGCAGGCACGCCTTCCGCCGATATGCCCGTGTACTTCCCCGATAGCATGAGCGTGATCTATCCGCTCCAGATAGAGGGAAAAACCGTCTACGACCAAGGCGGGATGAAAGCCGGCATCCGCGTGAACGTGTCCGTGCGCGAGAAAAAAGTATCGGATGTGTGGGGCATCCAGAGCCAAACGTACTCGCAGTCGTCGTATAACGCGGTCACGTCGCAAAAAGACATAACGGATTACCTGTCGCATCTTGGCGAGATCCCGACGAACACACTGCCGCAGGACGCGAAAGTCCACACCACGACCGTGACCTTGGGCGCACCGGAGCTCGGCTACATGACGTACTTCAAGTACGACAACGCGACATCGCAGGAATTGCTTGTACCGGCGCTCTTCTTCCCGGCCGCACATGTGAGCGGCAGCGGCTCCTATTGGCAGCAGCGCATCGCAGTGCCGCTGGCCAAAGAGCTCTTGCAGCAACCAAACGGAGGAACGGCGTATCCGATGAAGATGTGATGTTTTGACAAGCGATCTTTGGCAATCATATCGCCCTTCGACTTTCCTCAAGGTGATATGATTGCTTGAAAGAAATCACTCAAAATAACTTTCCACCCAATGGCACTTCAAACTCCGGATGCAGCACTATCGCATTGCCATCGGCGTCCGGTACGCCGAGGGTAAGGACTTCGGAAAAATGCTTCCCAATCTGCTTCGGCTCGAAATTCACGACGGCGATCACGAGTGAACCCGCAAGCTCCGGGCCTTCATAGCGCGGACGGAGCTTGGCCAACGATTTCTTCGTCCCGATCTCCGATCCAAAATCGATCTGCAAAATATGCGTGGAATATTTTCCTTCGGGGAATGGCTCGACACTAATGACGCGTCCGACGCGGATATCAATCTTGGCGAAATCTTCGAAGGAGATGGACATGCAACCACTTTATATCTATCGCTTCTTTAAACACAACTATTGATTAAAATGGTATATTTTGATATAATCAACTTGTACTCACAATTAACATGAAAAATTCTGAAGAACTAAGATTTAGAGAAAATCTAGCAAAGCAATTAAAGAAATCCGATAAAACAGAACGAAAAGAATTGTTTAAGAAAGCAAGAGAAGCACCTGAATACTGGCAAAAAAGAAAAGAGGTAATTCAAAAAAGACAGCCAGAAGTATTGAACGATCTTAATGTATTGATTGATAAAAAGACGCTTTACCATGGGTCTTCTATAAGCGGCATACAAGAATTCAATGCGAGCGAAGAGGAAACTATCGGTAGTGGAATCTATCTTACATCGGAAGCCAAGGATGCAATTGGATATGCCCGTCGTCGTTCAAGGTCAAGAAAGGGATCACCAATCATTTACGAAACCTCGATTGAAGACATGAAACTATTAGATTTACGAAAATCTGAAAATGTGCGTGAAATTCTAGCAGGTTTTAAAAAAATCTTGTTAGAAGAATTAAATCGTCATGAATTATTTTGGTATTACAAAGAAAATTTGGAACGAGCGATTACAGCAATCAGTTCGGAAAAAATTGGTTGTTATAACTTGGGAGAAGTAACTCAGAAACTATGCTCCATATTTACCAAATACATAACCTCTTTAGGTTATGATGGATTAATAACATTTGAAGGTGGAGAAGGAGAAGATATTGATGATCACGATTCATATGTAATTTTCGATGTCAAAAAAGTGAAAATTAATCGACAACATAAGATTTTATAGATGAAGTCGCATATTAGTCTCTAAAACGTGATCAAATTGTCGTTTTCCCATTTCGCAATAATATGCTATAATATAAAAAGTGCTTCA
Organism: Candidatus Peribacteria bacterium; assembly: GCA_036820585.1. Taxonomy (GTDB): domain Bacteria; phylum Patescibacteriota; class Gracilibacteria; order Peribacterales; family Peribacteraceae; genus DAISLF01. The sequence goes on from DAISLF010000003.1 coordinate 13,577, forward strand.
AATACACACACGTCATTGGCCTTTTCTGGAGTGGAAGCAGGCTTCGGCGTCCGAAGCGACCATCGGATGGAGCGCGCTTCTCTCTTGCACCATCGCTGCCGGGACCTACAGCGCTTTTGCGAAAATTCTCACCTCGGCACTGTCGCCGTTGAGTCTTTTCTTCATCAGCGAAGTGCTCGTGGCGTTCTTTATTCTCTTTTCTACGGGACTCATGCCGATGCTGCGAAGCCTCGTGCGGCTTCCGCGCAAAACATTGCTGCCGCTGCTCGGCATCGGGCTCACCAGCGGCACGCTCGCTCCCCTGCTGCTCTTCGTAGGATTGCAAGCCAGCACCGCGGTGAACGCATCGCTGCTTGGCAACACCGAAATGCTCTTCCTCATCATCTTGGCGATCATCGTTCTCAAGGAACAATTCACCAAAGTACATGCTGTCTCCATCGCGGCCATCGGCATCGGAATGGTGATTTTGGCGCTGCGCGGCGGCGCGGAGGGATTGCATTTCTACCCGGGTGATATTTTGCTGGCGCTCTCGGGTATGGTGTATGCCATCGGCGATCTGATTTTCCGCAAATTCCTGCGGCATACCGATGTACAGATTTCGCTCTTTTCGCGCAGTCTCGTCGCCATCATCGCATTCTTCTTGCTCTCCCACTTCCTGAATTATTCCCTCTTCACCGAAGTCCGCGCGCTCCCGCTCATGCTTATCGCCCCGCTTCTGGGCTTCGCTCTCATTTCGCGGCTGCTCAATGTCTTTAGCTTCTACGAAGCCATGGAACGCCTGCCCGTTACCACCGTCTCGCTCGTGGGTAATCTGACGGTCATCATTTCTCTCCTCTTCGCGCACTGGTATCTCGGCGAAGCGATTCTTCCCTACCATCTCATCGGCGGCGCCTTCATCATCGCCGGGATGCTGCTGCTCGAGTTCGTTCCCACGCATCCCACCGACAAACATCTGGAGATGCATTTGAAACAGAGCCAGTAAAACCGTGGACTTCAAGGAAACCAAAGAATACGACGGAATCGAGAACGGAGATCTCCGGATTCTTTCATTTCCTATACACCTGCACCGCGATACTCAGCATTTTGGCGATTTCCGCGCGGTTGATGGATTTGTCCGGTCCGAAGAATCCCGTCGGATTGCCCGCGGCGTCGGTATAGCCGGAAACGATATTGTCCTGCACGGCGGTATTGATGGCGGAGGAAAAAAGCGTGGAAGAATCGACATCTTTGAAAATCGGCGTCGTTCCCTTGATGTCGCGAGGCGGAACGCCGAATGCCTGCAGGATCGTCATCACCACTTCACCGCGCGTGGCTGGGCGCTTGAGATCCGCCGTCCCGTCGGAATAGACCGCGAAGGAATGCTCCTCGGCGCAGGCGATATAGAGCGACGACCAGCTCTGGGCCGCCGCCGGATTCTTCGCAGCCGCCGTGCAACCGGCTTTGTCGATCCGTGAAGCTTCAATGGACATTTTGGCCAGCTCCTCGATGGATACGTTGCGGGCCGGTCCGAAAATTCCGGTGGGCATGCCGTCGGCATCTTTGTAGCCGGATACGATCCCCTGCTCGGCCACGCTGCGCACATACGGCGCGAACCAAGCACCCACCGGCACATCGTTCAAAAGATAGGGCACGCCCGCGATGCGGAAGGACACCACGCCCGCGGCGGCTCCGGGATCCATCGTGACTTTTTCGATGCCCGTTCCCGTGGCGGGGAAAAATTCATTCTTCGCTTCCGTTGCGGTCTCCCGCATATCCGCGGCATGATCCATTGTCTCTTGATGCAGCGCGCCGGAAGCGGCGTGAAGATCAAGCTGAAGCGAATCGTATGCGGCGGCAAACGCCTGCGGCGCGGTCAGCACCAACAGAAGAGACGAACAAAGGAGAAAACGACGAGCCATCGCAGGAAATTCTACCGAGCCGGGAATGAATTTCCTAGAGCCGGTCATCCGCTCATGGAAATTTACCAAGAAAGGAAAGCAGCACCTTGCCCTCGCTCGCATCCTCCACTACTCTCCGCGGGACATGCAGCATTCGATGGATTCCGGCGCCGAAACGCCCGTAGCGGGCGAGCGGTCTGATTTTTCGAATGTGCATACCATTCTCTTGCTGGGATCGGGCGCGCTCAAGATCGGCGAAGCCGGCGAATTCGATTATTCCGGCAGCCAGGCGATCAAGGCTTTCAAAGAAGAAGGAAAGCGAGTCGTCCTCATCAACCCGAATATCGCCACGAACCAGACCAGCTGGGGACTCGCCGATGCCGTCTACTTCGTGCCGGTGACGCCGTCGTTCGTGGAAAAAATCATCGAGAAAGAAAAGCCGCAAGCCATCGCGCTCAGCTTCGGGGGGCAGACGGCGCTCAACTGCGGCGTGAAGCTGGAAGAAACCGGCGTCCTGCAGAAGCATAACGTGCAAGTGCTCGGCACACCCGTGGAGAGCATCCGCAAAACCGAAGACCGTGCGCTCTTCAACGCCGAGCTGCGCTCGATCAGCGTCCATGTGCCCAACTCGCGCGCCTGCGAGGCCATCGGCGAAGCCATCGACGCGGCCAAAGAAGTAGGATATCCCGTCATCGTGCGCGCCGCCTTCGCGCTCGGCGGCAAAGGCAGCGGGCGGGCGCAGAATGAAGAGGAGCTGCGCGACATCCTGAAAGTCGCGTTCGTGGAATCACACCAAGTGCTGGTGGAGGAAGACCTGACGGGCTGGAAGGAGATCGAATACGAAGTGGTACGCGACCGCTTCGATAATTGCATCACGGTCTGCAACATGGAGAACGTGGATCCGCTGGGCATCCACACGGGTGAATCCATCGTGATCGCGCCGAGCCAGACGCTCGACAATCACGAGTACCAGATGCTGCGCACGATCGCCCTCAAAGTGATCCGGCACCTGAAGATCGTCGGCGAATGCAATATCCAGTACGCGCTCGACCCGCGCTCGCGCGACTATCGCGTGATCGAGGTGAACGCGCGCCTCAGCCGCAGCTCGGCGCTCGCGTCCAAGGCGACCGGCTATCCGCTCGCCTTCATCGCCGCCAAGCTGGCGCTCGGCCATTCGTTGCCGGGCCTCAAGAATGCCATCACGCAAGTGACGTGCGCCGATTTCGAACCATCACTCGATTACATCGCGGTCAAAATGCCGCGCTGGGACCTGCAGAAATTCCGGTTTGTTTCCGACCAAGTGACGAGCGAAATGAAATCGGTGGGCGAGGTGATGGCGCTTGGGAAAACTTTTGAAGAAGCCCTCCAGAAAGCCATCCGCATGCTCAATATCGGCGCGGAAGGACTCTATCCGGCCTCGTTCAAATTTGAAGACCTGACGCGCGAAGTGAAACGCCCCACTCCTCGCCGCCTCTTCGCGGTGGCGCAAGCGCTCGCCGGCGACTGGACCTCGGAAGAAGTGAACGTGGCCACGGGCATCGACCGCTGGTTCCTCGACCGCATCAAGTCCTGCGCCGTCATCGCGCGCGAACTCTTCAAGACCAAAGTGGAACCGCTCGATTCCGCTCTCCTCAAAAAAGCGAAGCGGGCGGGCTTCTCCGATGCCGCCATCGGCCAGATCCGCGATGTCGCCATGGAAAAAATCCGCGAGCAGCGCAAACAAGAAAATCTGGAACCCGTCATCAAACAGATCGATACGCTCGCCGGCGAATTCCCCGCGCAGACGAATTACCTGTATATGACGTACCACGGGACGAAGCACGATGTGCATTTTGAGAAAACGATCCCGAGTGCCGAGTCTCGAGTGCCGAATCCGAAATTCGTCATCGTTCTCGGCGGAGGCCCGTACTCCATCGGTTCCTCGGTGGAATTCGACTGGTGCTGCGTGCAGACGGCGCACGAGCTGCAGCGCCAAGGGTATGCAGTAGTCATGATCAACAGCAATCCGGAGACCGTGAGCACGGATTACGACGAATGTGACGCGCTTTTCTTCGAGCAGCTCACGGCAGAGCGTATCCGCGATATCGCGGAGCTGGTGCATCCGGTGGGCATCGTCGTCTCCATGGGCGGCCAGATTCCCAACTCGCTCGCGAGGAAGCTCGCGGCGGCGGGATTGCCGATCCTCGGCACGGATCCCAAAGACATCGACCGCGCCGAAGACCGCAATAAATTCGGACAGCTCTTGGACGAGCTGAAGGTGGACCAGCCGGAGTGGAAAGATTTCGCGGACATGACCTCCGCGCGCGCCTTTGCCGAGAGCGTGGGGTATCCCGTCATCGTGCGCCCCAGCTACGTGCTCTCCGGCGCCGCCATGGCCGTCGTGCATTCCAATTCGGACTTGCAGGCGTATCTGGAACAAGCGGCGCTCGTGTCCAAAGACGCGCCCGTCGTCATCTCCAAATTCGAGCAAGGCGCCAAGGAAATCGAATTCGACGGCGTGGCGCAGAACGGACAGCTCCTCCTCTACGCCATCTCCGAACACGTGGAGAACGCGGGCGTCCACTCCGGCGATGCGACGATCGTATTGCCGCCGCAACGCGTGAATATCGCCACGCTGCGCCAGCTCAAAGTCATCGCCAAAAAAATCACGGCCGGACTGCGCATCAGCGGACCGTTCAACATCCAGTTCCTGGCCAAAAATAACCGGCTGAAAGTGATCGAGTGCAACCTGCGCGCCAGCCGCAGTTTCCCCTTCGCCAGCAAAGTGACGGGAGAAAATTTCGCGGTGCTCGCCACCCAAGCGCTGCTGGGCAAAGCCCCCACGGGCAAGCGCTACCAGACGATCGATCTCGATCACGTGGCGGTGAAAGCCGCCCAATTCAGCTTCAGCCGTTTGAAGGGCGCCGATCCGCGGCTGGGCGTGGAGATGGCCAGCACCGGCGAAGTAGCATGCTTCGGCGAAAATGCGGAGCAAGCGCTCCTCACCGCGATGCTCGCCGTGGGTTTCCGCTTGCCGCAGAAAAATATCCTCGTGACGATCGGGCGGCTGGAGGACAAAGTGGATCTGCTGCCGGCGCTTCAAAACTTGCATGAACGCGGCTTCACTTTCTTTGCCACGGCCCACACGCACGAATTTCTCCAGACCCGCGACATCCCCTCCGCACTCCTCCACAAAGTTTCGGAGCCGCGCAGTCCCAACATCCGCGAATATTTGGAGCAGCGGCGTGTGGATCTGGTGATCAACATCCCCACACACACGAGCGGCGACGAGCAGACGGACGGCTACTTCATCCGCCGTATCGCCACCGATCACGGCATTGCACTCATCACGAATGTCCAGCTCGCCAAGCGTATCGTGGAAGCAATGGCGCAAGAGAGCATCGATGATCTACCACTCATGCGCTGGCCGGATTTGTTGGAGCCAATGAACTAATTGACCGAAAAGTTGCTTATTGACTCGTTTCTAGTTGCCGGATAAGCGACTGATGTGGCAACGAGCCAACCAGAAACCAGCAACAATCCTCTGATTTGCCGCTTGTCAGCAAACCATTTTCCTCTACAATTCACCCGCTTTTCCCCGTTTTTCCATGGCTGACGATTTTACGACCGATGATGAGGTTACCGGCGGCACCGCAGCCGGATTCACCGACGACGATCAGACGCTCATCACCAAAGAAGGTCTCAAGAAACTGAAAGATGAACTGGAGGAACTCAAGACGATCCGCCGTCAGGAGGTCGCCCAGCGTCTGAAGGAAGCCATCTCTTATGGAGATCTTTCCGAGAACTCCGAGTACGAGGAAGCCAAGAACGAACAAGCCTTCGTGGAAGGACGCATCCTGGAGCTGGAGCAGAAAGTCAAAAATGCCAAGATCATCAGCGAAACGAAAAAGACGGACACGAAGCACAAGGAAATCGACATCGGCTCCACCATCACGCTCCAAAATAAGACTGACAACGATGATCCGGAAAGCTACACCATCGTCGGTTCCACCGAAGCCGATCCGCTGGATCACAAGATCAGCAACGAGTCGCCCATCGGCAAAGCGCTTCTTGGCCGTCGCAAGGGAGACCTCATCGAGATCAACGCGCCCTCGGGCATCGTGAAGTACGAAGTGCTGCAGGTGGCGTAACAACGTTTGCTGGTTGTTCGTTTCTTCGTTCTTCGCTCAAAAGATTAAACGAAGAACGAGAAACCTCTCTCTTTACCCTGCTGCAGAGACCCAGTATTCTGTTTTTGCATGGCCGATGGCACCGCTCCGACCGCAGGCAAAACTCCGCTGACCATTCCGGCGGATATCCAAAAAAAATATCCGGAACTCATCGAGCTCATCAAGGCGTCCGAGAGCATGAATGATGAAGAACGTCAGTACTGGATCAATATCTTGCCCATCATGACTCCGGACCAGACGAAGAATCTGCACGATATTTTGGATAATGAAAAAAAGCAGCTGGCCGCCATCGATATGAAGTACCAGAACGAAATCGACCATTTGAGCCAGGCGGAAACGAGCAACATGACCGACGCCGACCGCAAACAAAAACGCGATGAGCGCAAGACGCAGGAAGCGACGCACAAGCGGCAGGAAGATCAGGAAGCCGAGAACCTGCTCAAGCAAATCGACGATCTGGGAAAAGCCACATAAAGCCGCTCACGCTTTGCTGAGCTCTCCGCAGCGGATGATGAGCTCATCAAGCAATGCAAGCAGCTCCTGGGGCGCCTCGCCCGTCGCTTTGTAGCCGCCGGTCTTGAGCGCGATATCCGTCTCCACTGCCCAATCGACGAGCAAGCGCAAGCGAGTGGCGTCGAGCTTGTCCGCGAAAGGCAGCAATGTGCGTACCGTAGGGAACGGGACGCCCATAGAGGATGCAATGGCGGCCGGATTGCGTTCGCCCTCTGCTGCCGCGGCAAAAACGCCTATGAGATTTCGCAGCATCCAAAGCAGAATGCTCCAGAGCGAATAGGCGTCTTCTCCTTGCAGCAATAATGCCGACGCGTAGCGCAATGCATCCTCCGTCTTACCTTGGGAGAGAAGCGAAGTCAGCTGCCAGATTTCCTGATCGCCCGATGGAACGGCCAATGTTCGCACATCCGCTTGGTTCACGGGTGCATTCGGTTTGGCGGTGGCGATCTTCTCGATTTCACGCGCCAGCATTTCCTGCTCTTCCCCGACGATGGCAAGTAACGCGCGTGCGGCTGCGTCATCAAAGGTATTCCCTTGCTGCGCCGCGTACTGATGTATCCATGCGGAAAGATGGCGATCATCGAGTGCGGGGAATTCCTTGACCGTCGCATGCTTGAGCAAAAACTTCGTGCCGCCCAATCGCTTATCGGGATGAGGATCACAGAAGAGCACCAAACAGTCGGGATGAATGCTTGCCTCCAGCACTTCCATCTCTTCGGATGAAAACTTCGGCGTCCCGTCGATGATCACGAGCCTTTTATCGGCAAGAAACGGCGCGGCGCTCACTTCATCAAGCAGCGTACGGAAGTGTAACGACGAGGCGTCGAGCGTCAACAGCGTATTGCCGCCATGCTTCTCGAGAAATCCTTCTTTCCATTTCCGACGCTCTTCGCGCAAGAGAAAGGTATTCTTGCCAGTGAAGTAATAGAGGGATGACACTCTGCGACTATAGCAAAGACGGCCCGACGAAGAAGGAAGACTCATCATCGAGATTTGTCGCTTCCCTCAGCGAATTTTTCTGCTTTTTTTTCATACTATCAGAATGCAATGCACAAAAGCAGTCAACAACAGGATGATTGAGAGGAAGCCAAAAAAAGTCTATACTGTCTTGATATGCGCAAAACACCCACACCCCATCATCGGCAAGTCTGGCAAAAAATCTGGAAGAAGTGCAAGCAGCTCAATGCCGTACAGGCCTCGGCGCTGTGCATCCTCTGCGCCGTCGGCGCCTTTACGCTCGGAATGGAAACCGCAGGAAAAGTACATCCCTTTTCCCTCAGCGAAGCGGCCGTCATGGGCGACGCGGTCTCGCATCCGATCATCAAGGGTGACATCGATGGCAATGGCACGCTCGATATCCGCGACGCCATCGCAGTGCTGGAGTTCGCAGAGCATTTGGCAAATCCCACGCCGGAGCAAGTGCAGCATGGAGACGCCGATGGCGACTACCAGCTGACCGGCAAAGATGCTCTGCGCATTTTGCATACGATCTCTGCCCGCTGACACCCATGCTGCCGTACTGCCTTGATCGGCGTTTTCCTGTCGGCTTCCTTCTCGGAATGCTGCTGCTCGTAACTCCCTGGACGGTAGTCGCCGCGGATATGCCGTCGCTCCTGTTGCGCCCGCACTGCGAGCTGTCCGCCCAGGAACAGTGTCCGGCCTTCGACGTGGAAAGTCCCACCTCGCTCCAGACGCCGCTTTTGCAACCCGGCGCGACAGTGGATATGGATATCATCTTGAAAAATCCCTCCTCTCAGGCGATTCACCAAGCCCGCACATGGCTTTCGTATGATGCGCAAATATTCGATGGCGTCGCAGTGACACTCGGTACGCAATTGCCGATTCCCACGCCCGGCGAAGCCGACTTTTCCGCTACGGACGCCTTGGCCAAGATTGAAGCAACGGCGCCACCGAACGCCGATTCCACTGATGCGCTGATCGTGGTGGCCCGCGTGCAAATGCATGTGAAAACGGCGCCGCAAGGCGGCACCTCTCCCGTGGCGTTTTATGACGAGAAGAGCGACACGCAAGGGCATACCTTCGTTACGCTTGCCAACGGCACCCAGAATATTCTTGCGCCTGTATTGGTGGCACTCTCCGTGCGTGTGCAAGAAACAGGCAACGCGTCTTCTTCCTCCGGCAGCGGCGCCTCCGCGGTGAGCGCCCCGCAAACACCGGGCGTACCGAATGCACCCGGCAACGCCGTCGCTCCTGCTCCCGCTTCCACTACCACATTTGCGCTCCTGCAGGTGCAGAATGTCCGCATCACGTCGCAAGGAACGGCACTGTATATCGCCTGGGATCCTCTCCGCTCATCGCATCTCCAAGGATACAACGTGTACTAC
>DAISLF010000004.1:0-16572 GCA_036820585.1 Candidatus Peribacteria bacterium
AGCCTCTCGGGCTATGGCTGCGACACGCAAGCGCTGCAGCAATCACTGGATGGTCTCAACCAGATCCAAGCCGGCCAGTACGACACGATGCGCAGCGTCCTCACAGAGGATCGCGACGCCATGCAGCTGGTGCAGACGACCGACGAACAGTATCTGCAGAATACCCAGTCGCTTGCGCAACTGCAGCAGACGATCGATGCGACGGTGAGCGGCGAAGCGTCGTCGGTGCCCGTCGCCCCCGCCCCGCGAAAGCATTTGCAACTGGCGGGCTGCCAGCAAACGGTGCCAAGCGACATCGTATTCTTCGCGCCGCGCGGCAATGATTCCCTGGATCAAGATCCCATAAGAATCGTCAAAGAAGTATCGAATCTCAAAAAAACGCAAGAAGCGAACCGTCCGATCCCCGGCGACAACGCCTCGTCGGCGCCCCGCAGTCTCCTCACCATATTCGCCGATCAGATCAGGACTGATTTGCATTCTTTGGGACAAACGCAAGCACGGCAGGAGAGCAATACCTTCATCATCGCCGCCGATCCGGGCCTTTCGGTAGAGCAAGCGCTCGGCAGCCTGCAGGCGGGGGTGGGAGAGCTGTCGGCCTTGAGCCAGAAAATCGACGGCGGCCTGCGCGGATTCGTGCGCGACTTCACGGCCTTCTTGCTGAAAAGCTGCACCGACCGGCCGTGCAACGAGCGGCTCAACCGTATACTCAAAATCGTCTTCCAGGATGCGTGCTTCCCCTACACGAGCGGCGCGTACTTGCAAGACACGAGCCAAAATCCGCGCTGGAAAATCTGCGCAGATGCGGCGGGGATTGCGCCTTGAGCAGATAGACGTGAAGGAATGCAGAGGACCAAAAATCCACAGAAACCAAGGAGAGGTTCTGTTCCTCGCAGTCATCGGTTTCCTCGGTTTCTTTGGCTTCCTTCCTGCTCTATACTCTCTGCCCGTTCCCCCTCTCCCATGGAAGCCGAGCACGGCGATGTTCTCCTGCGGTTTGACGACGTGTCGTTTCATTACGATCACCGGCGTCCGATTTTGAAGGAGGCGAGTTTCTCGGTGCGCGAGAACGCGAAGCTGACGATCATGGGCCAGAACGGCGCGGGCAAGAGCACCATCTTCAAGCTGATCACGCGCGAGCTGCAGCCCCAGGAAGGGGGGATCCACATGAAGCGCGGCGCAACCATCGGCATCGCCAAGCAGATCATCGCGGCGGAGGACTTGGAGAAGACGATGGAGGAATTTTTCGCAGGCGCCTTCCGCGAGAAGAAGCATGATCTGGAACGCCACATCACGCGGGTGCTGCAGATCGTGCACCTGAAGGGCGCTCCCAAAAAGAAAATGAAAGAATTCTCCGGCGGCCAGAAGGCCCGGCTGCTGCTCGCTTTCGCGCTTATCCAGGAGCCGGACATCCTGCTCCTCGACGAGCCGACGAATAACCTGGACCAGCAGGGCATCGATCACCTCACGCAGTTCCTCATCGAGTACGAAAAGACCTGTATCGTCATCTCGCATGACGCAAGCTTCCTCAATTGCTTCACGCACGGCGTCCTCTATCTCGACGCGCACCGCAACCAAGTGGACCAGTACGTGGGAGACTACTACGACGTGATGGAACGCATCCAGGAAGTGATCGAGCGCGACGAGCGCCGCAACGCGCGGATGGCAAAAGAGATCCAGGACCAGAAAGAGAAGATCAACTTCTTCTCGCATAAAGGCGGCAAGATGCGCAAGCTCGCCAGCAAAATGCGCGACGCCGTGGAAGAAGCTGAGGAGAACAAAGTGGACGTGCGGCGCGAAGATAAAACCATCGCGCCGTTCACCATCGAAGCGACGGAATTCCCCAAGCCTTTGGTGGAAATCACCTCGGTGATGATCATGCGCGACCACGAGCCGGTGCGCCGCCACGTGCAGCTGACGATCCGCCGCCGCCACAAGGTGCTCATCAAAGGCCCCAACGGCATCGGCAAGACGACGCTTCTGGAGAAGCTCGCCAGCGGCAAGGACAAAGGCGCGCATATCGCGCAGGGAGTGATCGTCGGCTACTACCGCCAGGATTTCTCCGGCCTGCCGCCGGAGAAGACCGTGTATGAGTTACTGGCGGAATCGATGGAGAAGACCTCGCAGCAAGAAATTTTCTCGACCGCCGCGCGGTTTCTCTTAAGCGGCGACAAAGTGCAGACCAAAGTGGGCGCGCTCTCCGAAGGACAGAAAGGGCTCCTGTGCTTCGCGCGCTTCCTACTCCAGAAGCCGACGCTCCTGATCCTCGACGAACCCACGAACCACATCAACTTCCGCCATATCCCGATCATCGCCGAAGCGATCAGCGCCTACAAAGGCGGCCTGATCCTCGTGAGCCATGATACTGAATTCCTGAATCAGATCCGGATCGACGAAGAACTGGACTTGGGGACGATCTGAGATCGGCGTAAACCTCTGAGGAAATCCGATGAGAGGCAACGCAGTTGTTGCGGAGAAATTTTGGCGGAGGAACATGATAAATATCCCCCGCTCATTCTATGGAAGATCGTTCTGAAAGCTTTTTAGAAAACCCATCCGTACAGACAAGAACGGCTATCCACCCGAGCATTTCCTTTGCGCAGTTAAGCCTTCGAGCTGCAATACTGAGGAGTCAAAAAGATTGGATGACCTCTCAACAAGCAACGGAGTTGCGAGGCCTCGACGCTCTCATGGAAAAATTACGAAAGGAATCAGTCACCGCACAGAATGGCATGTCGTCACACTCTGCGGTCGTACCTCCTGTCACCACACGCGAATCCGATCTATCTGCAGGACAAAAAGAAGGGGCATGACCTCACGGAAAAATCCCCGTCCCTCACATAGAGAGGGAAGGGGGACGGAAGTTTTACTGTTCGCAGGGTTTTGCCCGCAAGGGAGGGAGCGCCGTCAGGCTCCAGAGCTGATAGCCCGCGAGAGCCATCAGGAGCAGAGCGACGAGAGACTGCCAGGAAGCAACGGTCTCCGGCAAGTGGTAGGCGAGCGGGACGATGACCGTCGCGCACAGCCACTTTTCATGGAACAGCGAAACCTGTTACAGTACAGAGAAGTACATAAAAATTAACAGACCGACTGCCAGTGATTTCTGGAAAATCTTTCTGCGATACCATGCGATTTTCCTCTATGCTACACCCGTGAAAGCCTCCGATTTCGTTCATCTTCACTGTCACTCCACCTACTCGCTCCTGGAGGCACTCCCGAGCGTCTACGAAATTGCCGAGCGCGCCAAGGAGCTCGGCCAGACCGCGGTGGGGCTCGCGGACAAGGGCTACACCTACGGACTCATCGAATTTTACCAAGCCGCGCAAAAGAGCGGACTCAAGCCGATCCTGGGGATGGAAGCCTATGTGGCGGCGCGCACGCGCAAGGATAAAGAGAGCGGCGTGGATACCAAGCGCTATCCCATCACGCTGCTGGCCGAGACGCAGGATGGCTACCAGAACCTGCTGAAGCTCGCGACTGAGGCCGCGCTCGACGGCAGGTACTACAAGCCGCGCGTCGATACAGAATTGTTGCAAAAATACGGCAAAGGCCTCATCGCGCTCTCGGGCCCCATCGGCGGCGCGATCCCGCAGGCGGCACTCGCCGAAGATACAGAGAAAGTGAAAACACTCGTGACGGAATACCGGGGCTTCTTCGGCGAGAATAATCTGTATTTCGAGCTGATGGATCTGCAAAACGTGACGGGACAGGCGGAAGTGAACCAGCAGCTCATCCGCTTCGGGAAGGAGCTCAACGTGCCCATGGTGGCGACCTGCAACAGCCACTACTGCCGTCCCGAGGATGCCGAGGCGCACGACGTGCTCCTGTGCATCCAGAAGAACGCCCAGGTGGCGGACCCCGGCCGCTTCTCCATGCGCGACTCCGATTTCTCCATGCGCACGTTCGAGGAAATGGAGCAGGCGTTCGCGCATATTCCCGAGGCGCTCGAGAACACGCGCGTGATCGCGGACCGCTGCACGGTGGATTTCCAATTCGGCAAATATAAGATCCCGCGCTTCCCGGTGCCGGACGGCCGCAGCGAAGAGGACTACATGACGGCGCTCACCGAAGAAGGTTTTGCGATGCGCTACCCATCGGCCCCTCCCGAGCACCGAACCCGCCTGGAGTATGAGCTCAAAATCATCAAGCAGGTGGGCTTCGCCGGATACTTCTTGATCGTCGCGGACTTCGTGAACGAAGCAAAACGGCGCGGCATCACGGTGGGCCCGGGCCGCGGCTCGGCAGCCGGCTCCATGGTGAGTTACTGCCTGGGGATCACGGGCATCGATCCCATCCCGCACGGGCTGCTCTTCGAGCGGTTTCTGAATCCCGAACGCATCTCCATGCCCGATATCGACTTGGACTTCGCCGATACGCGCCGCGACGAAATCCTTGAGTATGTTCGTCAGAAATACGGCAAAGAGTACGTGGTGCAGATCTGCACCTTCGGAACGCTCGCCGCGCGCGCGGCAGTGAAGGACGTGGGACGCGCGTACGGCGTGCCGTTTTTGGAAATGAACAGCCTGGCAAAGCTCATCCCGGACCGGCCGGGCACGAAGCTGAAAGACGCGCTGGGCATCGATGAGCTGAAAGCGGCGTACGACAGCAATGAAACGTACCGTAAAATCCTCGATACGGCCTTGAAGCTGGAGGGCAAAGCGCGCCACGTCTCCATCCACGCGTGCGGCGTTATCATCAGCCAGGAGCCGGCGGACCTGTATACCGCCCTGCAGCGCGCGCCCAAGGATGACGCGATCATCATCACGCAATATTCGGCCAAGCCCTTGGAATCACTCGGACTCCTGAAGATGGATTTCCTGGGCCTCATGAACCTGACGGTGATCCAGACGACGCTCGAGATCGTCGCGCGCCTCTACGGACGGACGATCGATCTGCAGACGATCCCGCTCGACGATGCGGACACCTACAAGCTTCTGCAGCGCGGTGACACCACGGGCGTCTTTCAGCTGGAATCCGCGGGCATGCGCCGGTATTTGAAGCAACTCAAGCCCACGAAGTTCGATGACATCACCGCGATGGTATCGCTCTATCGTCCCGGCCCCATGGACTGGATCCCGAGCTTCATCAAACGTAAAAACGGCCAGGAGAAAGTGACCTACCAGCACGATGACCTGAAGGCGATTTTGGAGCCCACCTACGGCATCGGCGTCTACCAGGAACAGATTTTGCTCATCGCGCAGGTTTTCGCAGGCTTCACGCTGGGCGAAGCGGACTTGCTGCGCCGGGCCATCGGCAAGAAGATCAAAAAAGAACTCATCGCGCAGCGCGAGAAATTCATCGAGGGCGCGACCGCGAAGGGCTACCAGAAAAAAATGGCCGAGGAAATTTTCGACGACGTCATCATGCCGTTCGCGGGCTACGGCTTCAATAAATCCCACGGAGCGGGTTACGCGCTCATCGCGTACCAGACGGCGTTTCTCAAGGCCCACTTTCCCACGGAATTCATGGCGGCGCTCCTGAGCGGCGATGCGCAACGCACCGACCGCGTGATGATCGAGATCGAGGAATCGCGCTCGATGGGCATCGCCGTCCTGCCCCCGGACATCAACGAATCGCTGCGCCACTTCACCGCCATTCCCACCGATAAAGAGCATCTGCAAGCGAACGTCCATAGCGCGCAAGTCGGCTCGATCCGCTTCGGTCTCTCGGCGGTCAAAGGGCTGGGCGACAGCTCGGTGCAGCAGATCATCATCGTGCGTGAGCAAGGCGGACCGTTCACGTCGCTCGAGGATTTCGCGCGCAGGCTCCCCAGCCGCGTGCTCAATAAAAAATTACTGGAGGCGCTCGCCAAAAGCGGAGCGCTCGATTCGCTGGGCGAACGAAGGATGCTCATGGAACATTACGAAAATATCGTCGAATTCTCCAAGGCCGCGGGCGACGTGGGCGCGGCGCAGACCGATCTCTTCGGCAGCCTCGATGGCGGCATGACGCAGAGCACCATCGCATTCCCGCAGACGCCCAAGGCGACCACGCTCGAAAAGCTCAAGTGGGAGAAGGAAACGCTCGGCATGTACGTCAGCAGCCATCCGCTGGCGGGGCTGCGCAAGTATATCGGCAAGAAGGCGCAGCTCATCGGCAATCTGACGGCGAAAGACGCGGGCAAGCGCATCACGCTCGCCGGCATCGAGGAGGGAGTGAAAAAAATCACGACCAAGAAAGGCGAGACCATGGCGATTTTGAACCTGGAAGACCCGACCGGCAAAATGGAAGTGACGCTCTTCCCGCGCATCTTCGACGAGGTGGCGCCCATGCTGGAGCAGCCCGATACGGTGCTCGTGATCGCCGGCACGCTCGATATGCGCGCCGGACAACTGCAGATGCGCGCCGATGCCGTGAAGCGCGCCTCACTCACCACGATGATCCGCAAAGCGAAAGAGGAGAAATTCTTCGACGAGGAAGAAGCGGCCCGCGGCCTCGGCATCCGCGCCCGCCAAGAAGAGGATGACGAGACCATCGAGATGGTGGACGAGGAAGGCAACGTGATCGCGGGAGAAACCGTCTCGCTCGGCAATAAAAAAGAAGAGGCTGCTAGTGATGATTTTCTGGGACCATTGGGACGATGGATCGTCATGGGAATGAAAACGGAAGCTGCGGCGAAAGAAGCGGGCCTGGGGGAGGGAGAAACAGCCGAAGGGTTAGGGATAGGATTAGGAAAAAAGCCAATGACTTCCACCGACGATTCTCCCGCCACTCCCAAACCAAACCCCACCCCTCATCCTAGCGCCATCCACATCCACACCATCGCCCTGCCGCCGCGCGCGCCGCGTCAACTTCTCTTGGATCTCAAAAAACTCTTCGAGACCTTTCCCGGCAGCGAGCGCATTCAGCTGAAGATCGGCGAGCAGATGATCCCCGTGCCGCTCACGGTCACCATGTCGACGGTACTGGAAAGCAAGATCGAAGAGGCGATTGGGAAGCATGCGACGGTAGCATGATGGGATGGCAGGAAAGTGAGGAAGGTGAGGAAAGGCAGAAAGGTACTGATGCCAAGAGCGGCATTACTTTTCTAACCTTCCTCACTTCCTTCACCTAACATCACTTTTTTCCGGCCTCTTCTTTGACTCCCGCCTGTCCAAGAGGAGAATGATTCGTTGCCATGCCCGCTCTCCTCGCCTTCGGCCTGCTTAGCGCGCCCGTCATCGGGCTGGAGTGGATTCTCTGGCGCATGTTCTTGCGCCGGATCGCGGGCATCCGTTTCCCGCGCCATGCCGACGTGTCGCGCTTCCGCTTCTTCTCCATCAGGCGCATCCGCCTCTGCGCGATCATGCACACGCTCTTCTTGCTCGGCTTCCTGGCATTTTCCATCACGCTCACATGGTGAATGCGCCGCACACGCAACGGCCCATCGATTTCCAAGGTCGCGATGCGCGCGAGCAATTCCAGTTCTACTTCCGCCAGCACTGGGTGCGCATGGTCGCGCCGCTCGCGCGGGCCATTTTGTATACGGCACTCATCGGCATTCTCGGCTACATCACGCTTTTTGTGTGGGATACGAATCTGCCAGCCGGCCGGCACCTGTGGCTGACATTCTTCTTTTTCTTCCTGTGCGTCGTGCAATTGGAATTCCTCGTGCGCTTCTACCGGTACTTCCTGCATATCGTCATCGTGACGGACCACCGGATTCATGTGATCAAAAAAACACTGCTGATGCTCGATGAGCATGAATCCATCGACCTGCATTCGCTCCAAGAAATCCACAAAGCCCAGCATGGCCTCGTCCAGAATTTGCTCGGATTCGGCACGCTCATCCTGGAAGCACAGGACACCCAGCTGCGGCTCCACTTCACTCCCAATATCGGTGAGCGCTATAACGAATTGATGCATCTGCGCAGAGAAGCGAAGCCTTGAGGACAGCTGGTTGGCTCGCTGCTTGAGAAGCGACTAAACGAGCAACCAGTAACTCGTCTATACTGCCGCCATGCGCATTCTCCCTGCCAATGAACAAGGCCTTGCCGAAGCGCTGCGCGTGCTGCGAGCCGGCGGCATCGTGGCGCACGCGACCGAAACCTGCTACGGCTTGGCCTGCGATCTGTGTAGCCAAGGAAGCGTGGAACGTCTCTTCCAAGTGAAGCAGCGTCCGGTGGAGCAACCCGTCAGCGGACTGTTTCATGATCATGACCAAGCCGCCACGTATGTGGTATGGACCCCCGCCGCGTCCGCGCTCGCCGAGAAATTCCTGCCCGGCCCGCTGACGATCATCTTGCCTCTGAAAGAAGAGATGCCCATGCTGATTTTCCCCACACCCGGCGGCGGGAAAAACCTGGGCGTGCGCATCTCCTCCCATCCGGTTGCCCAAATGCTCGCCGCCAAGATGGGCAGGCCCATCACCACCACCTCGGCCAATCTGCACGGCAAACCAAACCCCTACAGCGCCGACGATATCCGCCTGCAATTTGCAGAACAGAAATTGCAGCCGACGTTGATATTGGACTCCGGCATCTTGCCGCCGACTCCGCCTTCCACCGTCGTGGATCTGACGGGCGGAGCCACGCCGCAAACGCTGCGAAAGGGAAATATCGATACGCTCTAAACCGCCGGGTTTGGCGGCGAACATGATCTTCTTTGCTAAAAGATTGATTTCTGCGATGCAACGGCCAACAATGCAAACCTTTTGCCAATGCAGGACCATCTTCCGCCACAGGCTGATCTATGCGCGCAGTCCGAAGCTCGGGCAGGAATCTGGCAGCAGCAACTCGATAGCGGACTCGGCGAACAGCTCGCAGCGCTCAACCATGGCAAAGGCAACGTTGTCGGTACGGCCTTGCAAGAGACCGATACAAAGATGCGAGCGGTAGAAAAGCAGCTCGCTCGCGTGAAGCAGCTCAGTACGCCGGCAAAAATCCAAAGAAGAATCGAGGTATTGCAAGCAACATCCGGATGGAAGCTCTTGCTCTTGCAGCTCCAGCTTAAGTAGCAGAATCTCGGCTGCCCCAAGGACAATGATGCGATATACTTTCCGTAAGCGATTTCGCGTCCGCCCTTTCATGCACGAACTATGTTTTGCCCCCGCTGCAAATCCGAAGACACGAATGTGATCGACTCGCGCCTGAGCGAAGAGGGGAGAGCCGTGCGCCGGCGCCGGGAATGTCCCAAGTGCAGCCATCGCTTCACCACCTTCGAACGCCAGGAGCTCACATCGCTCATCGTCATCAAGCGCGACGGCACGCGCGAACCCTATAGCCGGCAAAAGATCGAACGGGGCGTCTGGATCGCCTGCACCAAGCGGCCCGTCACCCAGGAACAAGTGGACGGCCTGCTCTCGAAGCTCGAGGAAAAATGGGCGGCCAACAAAAAAGAAGTGGCCAGCGGCACCATCGGCATGGATGTGATGAAGGAGCTCAAGAAAATCGACCAAGTCGCCTACATCCGCTTCGCCTCCGTCCATCGCGAGTTCAAAGACGTGGAAGAGTTTAAGGAGGAGCTGGGGCGATTATTCAAATGAGGCTAGGACAGGAAGGAAGGTGAGAAAAGCTAGAAAGGCAAGGAGCCCAAGAAAGGTTGTATAGGAAAACAAAAACGCTTAGTATCAACTACTTATGGAACGCAAATATACCAATGGCTTTCGTAAACTCATTGCCTGGAAAGAAGCCAAATTGCTTACAGTAAAAATATATACTCTAACAAAGAAATTCCCATTACATGAGCAATCCAATCTCATTAGCCAACTACGACGAGCTGCCAGTTCGTCTATGGCAAATATCGCGGAAGGCTCGGCAATGCCTACAAAAGCCCACCGACAAAGTTTTTACATGCGTGCCCGAGGATCAGCTGTGGAAGTTGATAATTTCGCAGAACTAAGCTTTGAATTACACTATCTTAGTGAAAAGGAGGCATCGGACGTCACCGATCATGTTGCACGACTAAGTTATCTTCTGACCAAACTCATGCAAGCAGATCATTAATTATGACACTTTCCTGACCCTTCTTACCTTCCTCGCTTTCCTCACCTCCCACTGCTCATGTTACGCACTCACACCTGCGGCGAACTCCGCCTTGCGCACGAAGGTACCAAAGCAACCCTCTGCGGTTGGGTCCACAGGCGCCGCGACCATGGCGGACTCATCTTCGTGGATTTGCGCGACCATTACGGCATCACGCAGATCGTGTTCAACCCAAAGCAGGGCGATATTTTTTCCGCAGCCGAAAAAATCCGGCCGGAATGGGTCTTGAAAGTGGATGGACTCGTCGGCAAACGTTTGGCTGGAGCCGAGCGCAAGGACAATCCGACTGGCGAAGTGGAGCTGCTCGTGGAGGCCGTCGAAATTCTCAGCGAGTCCAAGACGCCGCCCTTTGAGATTGATCAGGACAAAGACGTGAATGAGGAACTGCGCTTGCAGTACCGCTTTCTCGATCTGCGCCGCCCGAAGCTGCAGGAGATGATGGCGAAGCGCGATGCCCTCATCACGCATATCCGCCAGTACATGCACGAGAAGCATTTCACGGAAGTGCAGACGCCCATCCTGGCGAACTCTTCGCCGGAAGGCGCGCGCGATTATTTGGTGCCGAGCCGCCTGCACCAGGGCATGTTCTACGCGCTGCCCCAGGCGCCGCAGCAGTTTAAGCAGCTCCTGATGGTCGCGGGCCTGGATCGTTACTTCCAGATCGCGCCGTGCTTCCGCGACGAAGACCCGCGCGCCGACCGCCATCCAGGGGAGTTTTATCAACTGGATTTGGAGATGAGCTTCGTGACCCAGGAAGACATCTTCGGCGTCATCGAGCCGCTGATGAAAGAACTGACGAACAAATTCAGCGATAAGAAACTGGTGGACGAAGGGAACCCCTTCCCGCGCATCGCGTGGAAAGATGCGATGAATCGTTTCGGCTCCGATAAGCCCGACCTGCGCTACGATCTTGAGATCAAAGATGTTTCGCAATTTGTGGCTGGCTGTGGATTTAAAGTCTTTGCCGAGGCCATAGAGAAGAAAGGTGTTGTACATGCTTTATGCGTGCCAGGCGGCGCTTCTTTCTCACGCAAAGACATCGATGATCTTACGGAAACCGCCAAGATCTACGGCGCAAAAGGGCTAGCTTATATCATTGTTAATTCCGACGGGATGCAATCGCCGATTGTTAAATTCTTAGGCGAGGAATTGGCTGCAATCTTGGTTGAGAATACAGGTGCTAAACCCGGTGACATTATCTTTTTCAGCGCGGACAAGTGGCTGACGGTCTGCAAAGCACTCGGCCAAGTGCGCATCGAGTGCGCGCGCAAGCTGGGCCTCGCGGATTCCAAAAAAGCGGCGTGGGCGTGGATCGTCGATTTCCCCATGTACGAATGGAACGAGCAGGACCGCAAGATTGATTTCTCGCATAACCCGTTCTCCATGCCCCAAGGCGGCATGGAAGCGCTGAATACGAAAGACCCCATCGATATCTTGGCCTACCAGTACGACATCGTCTGTAACGGCTTTGAGCTGAGCTCCGGCGCTATCCGCAACCATCGCCCGGACATCATGTACCGCGCCTTCGCGATCGCCGGCTACACCCAGGAAGACGTGGACCAGAAATTCGGCGGCATGATCAAGGCCTTCCAGTTCGGCGCCCCGCCCCACGGCGGCTGTGCCCCGGGCATCGATCGCCTCATGATGGTGCTCTGGGAATGCCCCTCCATCCGCGACATCTACGCCTTTCCCAAAAACGGCAAAGCCCAAGACGTGATGATGGGCGCGCCGTCCTTCGTGAGCGACCAGCAGCTGAAAGAATTGCACATCAAAGTGGTGGAAGATTGATAGCCGACATGCTCATTTTTCATCTTTTCATCTGACATAGATCACGAGAGAAAACTGGATAGCGATGAAGAGAATGCTAGGTAGGTACTATATTTTTTTCTTTCCTTATATATACGAAAGACCCATATAGTGTTGATAGGGACATGTTATCATTAGCAGTGTTATTTCTTACTTTCTTTACCATGGGATTTTTTCGCAAATTATTCTTATACACTTTGCCTTTCACAAGGCAACCGCTGAGATGGCTGGCATCCCAGGTACAGTGGATGCATTTATATTTTTATAAGAAATATGATCTCGAAACACTGGACTTTCTCCATTCCATCTACAAAGAAACAGATATCCAATTACAGCCCCATGAAGCCTATTTTCTCCATTCGCTTGCGGTGATGCAACGTTCAGTACCTGGAGATTTTGCAGAGATCGGTACCTATCGAGGTGGAAGTGCCAAAATTCTCTGCCATGCAAAGGAAGAGAAGACGTTTTACGGCTTTGATACCTTTGAAGGGTTGCCGACTCCCGACGCAATCGATACATCCCTCTTGCAGAAGGGTCAGTTCCACGTAACTCTCGAGAACGTGGAAAAGTATCTCTCCTGTTATCAGAACGTTCATCTTATCAAGGGTCTCTTCCCTGATTCCTCCACATCTATCCACGACAAGAAGTTTGCCTTAGTCCATCTCGATGTCGACTGGTACAGCGGTATCAAAGCGGGTTTGGATTTTTTCTGGCATCGGCTGAATGAGAACGGCATCATCATTGTACATGACACGCAATTCGAGTCCGTACGGCAAGCAATCGCAGAATTTTGTTCGACGCATCCTTCGTTCTCATTTTTCGCTCCGACTACTCAGTGGGTGCTTTTCAAACGATAATCCACTTACGACTTACGCCGAGGCATCTACTCTCACTTTGATCGATACAGCCATTCCATTGTGGTCCGTTGTGACAGCGCCGAGATAAAAATGAATGGTGATGAGGGAGTTACAGGATCTTATCTATTGGTGACTGAAATAAGCTGCTAAACTACCGATATGATATTTCGACAATGGCCTTCGTGGTTGCGCTGGGGCGTTGCATTCGGAGCTGTCTATGTTGTATTGGGGTTATATTTATATTTTGGCGGAATAAGTATGATGGATCCAAAAGATCCAAATGCTGATTTGCATATGATTCCTTTCGGATTGCTGAGTTTCCCCGGATTGATTATCATGAGTGGTTTGTCACTACTAAATATTGACGCTGGAAGTAATATAGCTGTGTCTTATGTAATTGGCGCAATTTTTTCTTTAATCTCATATTTCTTATTAGGCGTTGGAATTGGAAAAGTGCAGGAAGATTTTAGAGCCAAGCGCTTAAAGAAGCATTAAAATTGTGGCTTGCCATGAGCGAACTCGCCGCTTAAGCGTCTGCGAGTCGAATGGTGGTGCCGAGGAGAGGACTTGAACCTCCATGGGATTGCTCCCGCCAGCTCCTAAGGCTGGTGCGTCTGCCATTTCGCCACCTCGGCATAGGAGGAGTGTAGGACGAAAATGTCATTTGAGCATGCGAATGGATTGGCGCTCACTCTTTGCCTTTGTCTTGGAAAGAATCATGGGAATCACTAGAATGTGCCTCCTATGAAACTTCCCACCAAAGCCGATCTGCAAAATACCTTCGAAGAGGTATCGAAAAGCTCCTACAAAGGAATGAAAGGCGTCATGCATGTCCAAGGCGCAAGCAGACGCAAATTCCTTCTGACGGTCATGACGCACGGCAACGAACCGAGCGGGTTGGCAGCCATCCATCATTTGGGCAATGATCCGGAGATGCGAAAGAATCTAAAAGGAGATCTGCTGATCGCCATCAATAATATGGCCGCGGGCGCGAAATACTTTGAAGCCAAGACGCAAAAGGAGAAAAGGAAATATCGGCGCTACGAGATGAACATGAATCGTCTCCCCGAAGATATTCTGGACCGCACATCCAGCAGCGAACCGTATGAAATTCGCCGCGCCCACGAGCTCTATCCGCTCTATCGCACTGCGGATGTGGGCCTGGATATTCACAGTTTTTTTGCCAAGGGCGATCCGATGATCATCGATATCAAAGGAGACACTGCGGATCTTGATGAAATGTCAGATGGCATCCCTCTCGAAACGAGAGTGATGAACATCGTACCCATACAACAGGGCTATCCGGTCGGATCGCTCTACGGCGGATTGAAGAACCCTATCCCGGTCCTTGAAGTGGAAACAGGCCGTCATCAAGACGCATCTTCCAATCAGGTTTCCATCGAATCGTTCGTGGCTACGCTCATGAAAACCGGTTTTCTAGAAGGTGATTCTGAAGAAGCGCAGTCTGTGCAGAAAATCTACAGAGTCACGGGCACCGTGCGATTCCCCGATACCTCCTATCGGCTTCTCAGGCGTCACCAATCATTTGGGGCCATCCAAGAAGGAGAAGTAATCGCGAAAGGGAATGGGAAGCCGATCGTCGCGGCGCTCGATTGCCATACCATCTTCGGCGTCAAAAACCGCAAGCTCACTGCCGCCGATCTGAAAGACGAGAGAATGTTTCTCGCCGCTCCCATGCGGGAACGGATGCGCAAACTCCTCAAGCCGGTCTTGGATAGAGGGAATTGAGAGCGCAGAAGAGTTGCCCTGCGCTCGGCTGAAGAATACCATCCCCCTCCTCTCTTCTTTTCTTCTTCCTGATGCGCAAAGCGATCTTCTTAGATGCACCGCATGGCATGGGACCCACGGGCGCCATCGACAACGGCGCGGTGGCCAATGGCACCACGGAGCGATCACTCGTAGTGGAGTGGATGACGCAGCTCCACGGCTCGTTGAAGGCCGACCCGGCGCTCGAAGCGATCCAGCTTTTCAAAATAGGCATCGATGAGCGCCTGACGCTCGCCGACCATATCCGCACCGTGAACGACATCTGCAGGAGAAACAACTGGACTAAGAGTGATGCCCTGCTGCTTTCCCTGCATATCAACGTGGTGACGGATGCCGATATGCGCGGTCTCGAGGCCTGGTACTCGGCAACGGATGCGCCGCTGGATGGGGCGCGCGTTGCAGTGGGACAGGTCGCCGCAGCCACCGGGCTGCCGCCCAAAGCTCGGCCCACACTGGTGATGGAGGAGAACCGCTGGGCTCGCCTGGGCATCATCGACGATACGATGCCCGATGCCTGCTTGCTGGAAGTGAATTTTCTCCGTCATGAATTCGATCCCGCGTTTTTGAAAGAACACGGTATGGAGAGCGGTATCGTCCAGAGCCTCCACCGCACACTGCGCTTGATGATGGGTCTGCCGCCCGATCCGATGAGCGCTTCGGGCTCTTCTTTCGCCGATGTGCCAGCCGATGCCCCGTACCGCGATGATCTTCGCCTCTGCATGGAAGCGGGATTCTTCGCGATGCCTCCCGATGGCCTCTTCCATCCGGAACGCATGGTCACCAAAAGCGAACTCGCCGTTCTTCTGGCAAAGCATCTTCGCAGTCATCACGACAGGTCCTGATTTTCAGACTGTCTTATTCTTTTTCGGTTGCTGGTCTTCGATGGACTCTGTCTTTGCCGCCGTTTCTTCTTTCTCGTCCTGGGTTCCGCGTTCTGCCATTTCCGCCGCATCTTTCTTTGTAGTGTTCTCGATCGGCTTGGACGCTGCCTCAGCTTTCGTATAAGCATGGGGCGTCAGGAATCCCAGCGGAAGCGCGTTCTTCACGGCATCCACCGTTTGATCTTTATCCCTCAAGCTCGCCGCTTTTTTTTCAGGATCATGGGCGTTCGTCTTGTCAGGCATATTTTTTTTTATGATATCCACATTATTCACACTGTATTTTTCTGAGGCGACTCTCTTGTCGGCATTCTGCAATAGCCCTGCCACAACACCTTCCATTCTGTTTGGATCATTTTTTTCTTTTGGATTTTTCTCTTTCTCTTCCAGACTATTTTTCATTTCATGATCATAATGAACTTCGCCGAGAACCATATACAAAAGACGTCCTTCACCCTCCAGCCGGCGGGAAAAAGAATGGAACATCAGGTGGCTTGGAGAAAGCTTTGCGAAAGACGATCGAGCAATCCGCCTTCTTGCCGGCGGTCGCTCACTTCCACTTCATCAAAGGATGATTTGCGGTAGCGCAACACCTGGGAGTGGAGAGTCGCCATATAGCCCTCGTACGCTTCCTCATAGCGCTCCAGCGCCAGCTCGTAACGATGCTTGCGCAGATCGCGGTCCGCCGGCGTTTCATTCTTATATTTTTCGGTCACCAGCTTCACGCCCTCGGTCGTCAACTCGGGCTCGATGCCGCCCATGATGGCATCGTAAATCTCCTTGCCCGTCGGGATACGGGGAGGAAGAAGTGCGGCCGAAGCCGGGGTATTTTGTGTGGACATGGATAGATGGTTCTCTGCTTCAGTATACCATTTTTCCGTCTTTTATACAACGGGCGCTTCCGCGGCTGCGGCCGCCTTTTCCTTCTCTTTTTTGCGCTCCAGATACACCACTTCCGTCGTCAATTCCTTCATCCAATTGCCATCCTTGGCACGGGAATAGAGCGCTGATTCTTCGATGCGCAGCGTGGAGCCGCTGATCTTCCATTGCGGATTCACTTGCAGCAGCTGCATGATTTCCTTGGCCGTCACGCGGGCGCCCAGCGTGAGCACCACGAACTTGCGCGCGCCGTCTTCCATCTTGATGCGCAATACTCCGCTGCGACGGCAGGCGAGGCGCAGCCGCAAAATCTTGAAGAGGTTCTGTACCTGCTCGGGCGGCTTGCCGTACTCGTCGAGCAGGTCTTGCTGGTTCTGATAGAGCGAGGGGATATATTTCGCCAGG
>DAISLF010000004.1:16582-17165 GCA_036820585.1 Candidatus Peribacteria bacterium
GATCGGCTCGTCCTCGCTGCCCGCGAGCTTCTGATAGACCGAAATCTTTTCCTCGTTATCCGGAATGTAGAAAGACGGGATGAACGCTTCCAGAGGCAGCTGGATCTCCACGGCCGCGGCCTCCTCGATGTCTTCCTCTTTGCCGCCGCGCTTGAGCTCCTCCACCGCGTGCTTGAGCATGCGCAAGTAGTGGCTGACGCCCACCGTCTGCATGGTGCCCGATTGGCTGGCGCCGAGTATTTCTCCGGCGCCGCGGATCTCCAAGTCGCGCATGGCAACCTGGAAGCCGGAGCCGAGCTCGCACGCTTCCACGATCGCGCGCAGCCGTTTCTTCGCGTCTTCTTTGAGCTTTTGGCTGTGATAGAGGAAGTACGCATACGCCTGCAGCTTGCTGCGTCCCACCCGGCCGCGCAGCTGGTAGAGCTGCGCCAAGCCGAAACGCTCAGCCTCGTTGACGATAAGGGTGTTGGCACGCGGCAGGTCGATGCCATTCTCGATGATGGTCGAGCTCACGAGCGCCGAGTACTTTCCTTCCTTGAATGCCAAGATGCGCTCCTCCAGCACATCCGGCTTCTTCCAACCC
>DAISLF010000005.1:0-15982 GCA_036820585.1 Candidatus Peribacteria bacterium
GCAAAGAAGAAGTTCCCGAGTTTATATGCAGAAACTTGTTAGACGGGATACTAGCCCACTATCCCCCAACAGCAAAAAAGATCCTTGCGGATCTTTGAACAGTATTTCCGCTCTGCTGGATTACAATTTCCGATAAATATCTTTGCGATGCCCGATGCGAATGACGGTAATGATGCGCACGACCGCTGCGACTTCGTAGATAACCCTATAATGCCCAATCCGGATACGGTAATAGTGATCGTATCCTTCAATAGGCTGCGCTCCAGGCGGGAATGGATCATCCGCCAAAGAAGCAATACGCTCCTGGATACCTTGGAGGATACTGCGTGGAATACGCCGAATATCCTTCAGCACAGAGCGCTTGAGAAGGATAGCGTACGGTTTCTTCATGATTTCTTGCGAGGGAATGCCTTGGCGAAAGGAACAGTCTTTTCATTCTTCCGCTCTTCGATTGCCTTGATGTCTTCCAGTTCTTCCAGTGCCGCCGTGAGCATTGCGTATTCCGCAGGTGGCACGAGAACAGATTTCGTCTGTGAATTGACAATGAGATAGACAATTTTGCCGTCGGGGATCGCCTTCGCGCCATGCGATTTGATGTCTTGGAGAGTGATAGTAGTCATGGCAGAAATAGTACTGATAAAAGTACCTTTATTATACCTTTTTAGAAGACTACATGCGAACTATTCTTTCAAATTATGACCGGCTCTCTATTTTCCATCCAAATATCCCTCTTTGGATTGCCCCGAACAGCAAAAAAGATCCTTGCGGATCTTTTTTGTTTTTGTGTCTGCCTTCGGGGCTATCGACGGTGTTTCAGTGAGGGACAGCCGTTGAGCCTCGTAGTGAAGGATGACTGAGGGGAGGAGCCCTCGGACCTCTGCCTTGCTGGGGTTTCTTATTTCTCCTCGTAACCCGTACGAAGTCCCCGTGACGGTTTACCTCGGAGATGCCTGGGGCTTCTCGGGAAACACTGGGGAGAAAGGGGGATGCATGCCATTGGCGCAACCTCACGTCCATGGCACGACCTCGCAGAGCAGAGAGGACGATGACCACAAGCGCATGATGATGCGGTCATTGTCCTCTCTACGTGTAGTGGCGGTGGTGTGAAGGAACGTACCCCGGGGTCGTGTCTCTTCTTTGTGTGTTTGGTCTTGTTGGTATTCGATTTGCCGGTCCCTTCGAGGCAAATCAGGGTATCTTACTCAGCATTTTAGCTTTCAGCAATAAAACACCATGGTCCGAAAGAGAGAAACATGTTATGAATACAAAATATGTTCGGATTTTGGCTTGAGGATAAGCAAAGGAATTTGGGAGGTTTTCCTCTTTTTCTTTTCTATTCCTGTTCTCAGGATGCAGCAGGGAAGGAAAATTTTCCCTACCAGCATCCGAACGGTCATGAGTCTGACTAACTGCGGGTGCGGTGGCCGAAGAAAAACGACGCTCATTTGTACGCAATCTTCTGCAATGCCAAGAAGGTCAGGCAGACAACCTGCAAGCACCCGCTACAATGACCTGCATGTTTGCCTGGCTCGCCGCGCACCGCCGTCATCTGTTGCTCAGTATTCTTGGTATGGCCGTGCTTGCGACAGGCATCTTTCTGCCTTTCTTCCTGCTTTCGCAGCCCCCGCAGCTGGAGACGTTGTTGCCTGCGCAAGAGACAATCGGGTTTTGGACGAATGCCACTGCGGCCGATCTGGAGAAAGGCAAAACGCTCTTCCCCGGTCTCTCGAGTCTGCCGTCCTTCACGGTTCCCATGGATGTCGCGGTGATTAATCCGGCGCAGGGTTTGCAATTCTGGGCGGCGACACCGTCGCGCAAAGATGATACGAAAAATTTCCACGGCAACGCGCTGCTCGGGCATTTGCCGTTGCTTCTCTCCGCGGCCGACAACGTGACTTGGCTGCAGCAAAAAGAACTGAAGCTCGCCGCATTCCCGCCGTACCGCGCGCTCCTTGCCCATACGGATGCGGCGGTGCCGCGTCTGTATCTGCGGGGCGGGGGGGCGCTCGAAACAGGGAACGGCATCACGATGCGTCTTCTGCGCTCGCTCGCGCCGGGCAAAGCCCTGGCCTCGCTCGCGGGTTCGATGGATGGTGCAAGCGTCCTGCGGCTCTATGGAGAGAACTGGGCGTCACCGTCTTCTTCTATTGCCGCGAGCGTCGCGCTCCTCACGCCTTCGCCCGATGGCATTGTTTCGATCGGGGCGCCGCAAGATGCGTGGCAGAAGTTTCTCTCCTCATTCCCCGCTTCCGATCAGCAGATCACGCAGGCTCTTTTGACCGGACAAATCCGCCCGATACTCGGGAAAGACGTCAGCGTGCAGTTCGATCTTCTGCCGCTCCTGGCAAATCCCGCCACAGTCCAATGGAAAAACGTGACGAATGGCACGATGCTCTTCCTCGCGCAGGGCAGCATGGATGATGCAGCCCTGAGGCAGCAAAAACTTTCGCGTATCGCACAGAGCGCGACGGCCATGCAGCGCGGCGGCCTCGTGGAAAACCGTCAGTTCGATGAGCACTTCTCGGCCCGCGTCCTCACGAGCACGGGCGGCAATTTGCACATGACCGAATCGGATGTGAACGGATGGCATGTGGAGAGCATTCTCCACGGAAGCGGCGGCCTGCAGATCGCCACGCAAGGAAACCGCTTTATGCTGACGAATCTTTCTGCCTGGCTGCAGCAAGCTATGGAAGCAGAGCGCCCCTTCGCGGGCAGCGGCGTCCTGCTGTCGTTGCCTGCGCAAGCCGGACGACGGGAAGCGGCGGGCGTGCTCCCGGTCTCTCTGCTCGGTGTAAATGATAATCCCCTCTTGCGCCCGGCTCTGCTTCCCATGCAAGGAACGATACGGTGGTCGGTGGCGCAGGAAGGCAAGATCGTAAGCATTGTCACGGAGAAAGACGAACGTCAATGAGAGCGAGAAAGACAGATACGAGCGCAAAATCCGGTTTGCCTGCCACTGCAGAAGACGGTACCCTATCGCGCGATGACATTCCTTCAGCTCTCCAAAGTCTTTCTGGTGCTTTCGGGTCTCGCGATCCTGGCATCGATCGTGCTGTTCATCACGCCCGGACCGAAGTTCTCCATCGAATTCACGGGTGGCACGCTCATGGAAGTGCGCCTGCCGGAGGGCAAGACGAAAGAGGAACTGAATACCGTCCTGCAAAATTACGCGAAGAAAGCCGGATCGCTTGGCAACTACACCATCTCTGCCCTCAATGGCGCCGCGGGCCATTCGTTCCTGATGCGCATGCGCGACCTGACCAATGAAGAACACGTCGCACTGAAGAGCCAGATGGATAAGACCTTCGGCAACGTCCAGGAATTGCAATACACCACCATCGGTCCCAGCCTGAGCGCGAGCCTCAAGCAAAATTCCTTCATCGCGCTGGCCGTGGCATCGGTCGCCATCATCGCGTACCTTGCCTTCGCATTCCGCAAGCTTCCGCGCAAACTCAGCCCCTGGAAATTCGGGGTGCTCGCCGTGGTCGCCTTCATCCACGATGTCATCATCACCGCAGGCGTCTTCATCGTGCTCGGCCGCTTCACCACTTTCGAGTTCGATCCGCTCTTCGTGACGGCGCTCCTGACGATCCTCGCCTACTCCGCCAACGACACCATCGTCATCTTCGACCGTATCCGCGCCAACCTCTCGTACGAAAACCGCTCCGAGAGCTTCGAGACGACCGTCACCCGCGCCCTCAAGCAGAGCGTCACACGCACACTCAATACCGCCATCGCCGCGCTCATCATGCTCTTCGCCATCTTCTTCATGGGCTCGCAGAGCATCCGTTGGTTCATCCTGGCACTCATCGCCGGCACCGTCATCGGCGCCTACTCCTCGTATTTCATCGCCTGCCCGCTGCTTATTTTCTGGAGAAAAAAGGGCAATTGAGTCACACCGTACTGTCGCTTGCAAACGAAGCGGGGAAGGCAAAGCTCGAAGTCTGATGAGAAATAAACACGGCGGAAGCTCGGCGCCATTTTTCACGTAAGACAACAGAACTCTCTCTCTCTCTCTCTCAATCTTTTTTTGCGCAGAAGACGATTACAGTTCTTTTTTACATTTCTCTGCTACTTGTATGTTCAAGCGCTTGTGTCTCTTTGCCTCTGCCGTTTTTTTTGTGCTCGTCGGCATCCCTTTCGCCCATGCCACCATCTCCAACGGGGCGGCGGCGATCGATGCGCTGGGCCAGTACGACGACAGCCTGACCAATCCGCAGCCGGTGTATACGAAGGGGGCGGCGAATAACGGGCCGAATTCCCTGGGATTGAAAACTCCTGACTCCGTCGTGCTGGATGCCGTTCATCATCGCCTCTTCGTTTCGGATGAGGGAAATCATCGGGTTCTTGTCTTTGTGCTGACGAATAGTAATTTACTGAATTCTCACATACCCGGCTATGTCCTCGGCCAGCCGAATTTCTACACGAATGCTTCTGCTACGACGCAAACAGGGATGAGTTCACCTTCGGGACTGGCCTACGATGCCGCGCGAAACCGTCTCTATGTGGCGGAGGAAGGCAATAATCGCATCACCGTCTTCGATGTCTCCACGATTACGAATGGCATGGGTGCGTCGTATGTACTTGGACAACCTGACTTTACCACCAAGGGGACTGCACTCACCCAAGCAGGCATGGCAGATCCATTCCATCTCGCATTCGACGGCTCGGGCAGCAGACTTTTCGTGGCTGATTATGGCAACAGGCGTGTCCAGGTTTTCAGCGGCGCGACACTCAGCAACGGCATGAATGCCAATACGGTCATCGGAAAACCTGACTTTACGACGGCAGGCAATCTGACGACACAATCAGGCATCGCCGAGCCAAGCGGCGTTGCCTATGACACAATCAGAAAGCGTCTCTTCGTTTCAGAGTATGGCAACAGGCGTGTCCTCGTCTTCAGCGGCGCGACACTCAGCAACGGCATGAATGCCAATACGGTGCTCGGGCAAACGAATTTCACGACAAATGCCTCGGCAACCTCGCAAGCGGGTCTTACAAACACCTACGGCGTCTCCTTCGACAGCAACAATAATCATATTTTTGTGACTGATATCGGTTCCAACCGGATTCTTGTCTATAGCGGCTCGACACTCAGCACAGGGATGAACGCCAATACGGTGCTCGGGCAAGCGAACTTTACGACAAATGCAGCGGCCACCTCGCAAGCGGGCATCACTACTCCTGTCAGCACTTTCTATGATACAAGCAAAAATCATCTTTTCGTCGTCGATCAAGGAAACAATCGCATCTTGATCTTCAGCGGCTCCATGCTCATTTCCGGCATAAATGCCACGGATGCCATCGGCCAGTATGACGACAGCCTAAGCAATCCGCAGCCGGTGTATACGAAAGGAGCGACAAACAATGCGCCGAACCAATATGGAATCAATAGAACGAGAGGCTTAGCGCTTGACAGCGTTCATCATCACTTATTTATAGCCGACAGTAATAATAATCGTGTGTTGGTGTACACCCTCAATGCCGATAACACGGTCGGCAGCCGTCTCCCATCTTTCGTTCTCGGCCAGCCAAATTTTTACACGAATGCGGCTGCCACCACACAAGCAGGAATGAATAATCCATTTTCGGTCGCGTACGATAGCACGACAAATCATGTATTTGTTTCGGACTTATCCAATAACCGCGTCCTTGTGTATAGCGGAGCAAGTCTGAGTAACGGCATGAACGCGAATACTGTTTTGGGGCAAGTTG
Source organism: Candidatus Peribacteria bacterium (assembly GCA_036820585.1). Taxonomy (GTDB): domain Bacteria; phylum Patescibacteriota; class Gracilibacteria; order Peribacterales; family Peribacteraceae; genus DAISLF01. The sequence goes on from DAISLF010000005.1 coordinate 5,716, forward strand.
ACTTCACTCATAGTTTGGCAGCTACAACGCAAGTTGCATTGAATACTCCGCAACAATTGGCTTGGGATGGTGTCAATAATCGACTGTTTGTAACGGATCAGAATAACCATAGAGTCATGATTTTTAATTTGTCATCTATGAGCAATGGGATGAACGCCAGCAATGTTCTTGGAAAGGCTAACTTTACCACAACGAGCGCGGCGACCACAGGATCGGGAATGTCTTTTCCCGATGCGCTCGCCTACGACGATGTGAGAAATCTTCTTTTCGTGGGGGATGATGGCAACTCACGTGTCCTCATCTTCAATACCGCAAGCGTCGCCAACGGGATGAACGCCAGCTATGTGCTTGGGAAGCCGGATTTTGTTCATAGCGGCGGTTCAACCTCACAATCGACGTTTAACGGGATAGCTTACCTGACATACGACTCCGCCAGCAAGCGTCTCTTCGTGGCAGAATACGGGAATAATCGCGTGCTCGTTTTCAATACATCTACCATCACGAACGGCATGCGTGCCGTTCATGTTCTCGGACAGCCCAATTTTACTACCAATACTATGGCCACTACCCAAGCGGGCTTCAATATGGCAATAGGCCTTACTTACGATTCCACGAATAAGCGTCTATATGCCGGAGACTACGGTAACAATCGCGTGGTTGCGTACGACGCCTCCCCTGCTCCCGCCACTCTCTCCATCAGCACTCCCGCGATCGGAGGAAATACGTCTGTCACGCTCACCGATACGTACCGCGATACGACTGCCGCCGCTGATACGGCAACCATCACGCTCGCAGACGAAGATGGCGACAGCGAAGCTCTCACGCTGAGTGAAACGGGGACAGGAACGGGGATCTTCACCGGCTCCATGCCGGTGGTGCATGGAGCGGTGCTCCGGGGGAATGGGAAACTGGAGAATACCGCGCATACCTCCTTCCGAATGACAGCCAGCTACACCGATGTGTACGGCTCGATCGTGACGGCGACTTCCGCAGTTATCACCGATGGCGGTGGTGTGACCGAGAGTGGCGGTGGAGGCGGTGGCGGGGGACGCGCCTTCCTTGCGGCAGGGACGAGCAAGAGCAGCACTGCAAGCTCCTCCTCCAGTACTGGGCAAGCGTCTTCTTCCACCGCCCCCGGCTCTCTTCTCTTCTCCGATGTGCCGGTGGATGCGTGGTTCTCTTCTTTCGTGTCTGCTCTCACCCAAGCGGGGATTGTGACAGGGTACAAGGATGTGTCCGGTCATCCGCTGGGAATCTTTCAGCCCGGCAATCTCGTGACGCAGGCTGAGATCCTCAAGATGGCGCTGCTTTCCGCAGGCAAGAGCGGGAGAGCAGGTCTTCCCAAGAACCTCTCGGCCAGGAGCGACTGGTCTGCTCCCTATGTGCATGCAGCAGAGGATCTGGGCCTTTCGGTTTATGGTCCTTCCCTCGATATCCATCTGCCTGCCACCAGAGGACAAGTGGTCCAGACGGTCCTCGAAGCATTCGGGATACCGATCGCGAGAGGAGACAATCCCTTTCACGATCTTCCTTCCTCCTCTCCCTTCGCAGCTGCTATCGAGACGGCAGCAACGCTTCGGATCATCCAAGGAGACACGGACGCCCAGGGTACGGCCAAAGGCACCGTGCGACCCTCTGACCCCATCAACCGGGCGGAGGTGAGTAAGATTGTCGAATTGATGCGGGAGAGATGAGATAAAACGTCTCATCTGAGCGCTTGTCTCAAAAGTCACTGTGCTTCTGGACGCGGGATTCGCAGAAATGGAATACGTTCCTCCGCGTCGCGCGTTTCATCTGATTCTGAATCCTTTCAGGCAGCTTCTGAAACAGTATCGTACGCAATTCTTTATTTTCAATTCTCCATTTCCCTGTATTCTCTCTTCCCATAGCCGTTCACCTTGTCACCAGTGTCTACGATCTCCCCTCTCAAACGTCTCCCTCAAGCGCGCTGCCAATGCAGCGTCACGTTTTCGCAGGAAGAAACTGATGCGGCCGAGCTTGCCGCCTTGAGTAAGCTGAGTGCCGGCCTGCATGTACCCGGTTTTCGTCCCGGCAAAGCGCCGCCCGAGATGGCGAAGGGAAAGATCAAAGAGGAAGCGATCCTGGATGAGACTATCCGCACACTCCTGCCCGGCATGCTCGAGAGCGTGCTCAAAGAACATCAGCTCAAGCCCGTCTTGCCCCCGCGCGTAGAAGTGACATCGCGTGTGCCGCTCACTTTGCTCGTAACGTTTGTGGAGCTCCCGGAGGTGACGGTGGGCAAGATCGATACGAAAGCATTCGCCAAGCAGGAAGTGAAGTTCGATGAGAAAGACGTGGAGCGCATGGTGGAGTATCTCGCGGCGCAGTACCGCACGATGGAGCAGGTGGAGCGCGCCGCGCAAGCGGGCGACCAGATCACGATGGATTTCGTGGGCACGGACGGCGACGGCAAGGAAATCCAGGGCACTCGCTCCACGGGCTACCAGGTGATCATCGGCAGCAATTCGCTCATCCCCGGCTTCGAGGAGCAGCTCAAAGGCCTCAAGAAAGGCGAGAAGAAAGATCTCGCGCTCACCTTTCCGGACAAATATCACGCCGAACATCTGCAGGGCAAGCCCGTCACTTTCGCGGTGGAAGTGAAGAATGTGGAGAACGTCCACATGCCCGTCATGACGGACGAGTTCGTGAAAGAAAAGCAGCTGGGCGACTCCGCCGCGGATTTGCGCGCGCGCATCACCGAATCCATGCGGACTCAAGAAGAGCAGATGGACCGCCAGCGCCGCGAGCAGGCGTTCTTCGATGCCATCGCCGCCGCCACGAAAGTGGATCTGGCCGCCGAGCTCACCGAGCAGGAGGAACGCAATCTTTTCGAGGAATTGAGCAATCAATTGCAATCGCAGAAGATGTCGCTTGAGCAGTGGATGCAGCAGAGCAAGCGCGCACCCGAAGCATTGCAGAAAGAACTGCGCGAAGAAGCCGTGAAGCGCGTGCGGCTGCGCTTCGGCATCCAGAAATTGATCGAAGAAAAAAAGATCGAGGTGACGCCGGAGGAACGTTCGATGCTCATCCCCGCCTTCCTCGCCACCCTGCCGGAAGAAGAACGCGTGCGTGCCGCCGAGCGTTACCGCGAAGGCAGCCAGGGTTTCGAGGAGCTCGTCTGGCGCAAGCGCGTAGAGAAGCTGGTGGAAAGCATGCTGGCAGCCTGAGCGGTTGCAATGCGGACCGGATCCACCAACCAGTTTTTCGTTTGTTGGTTCTTCGTTCAGCAGCGAAACAAAAAACGAATGCACGCTCACTCCTTCCTCCACTGCGCTGCGATTCTGCGCTCCGCATTCCCATGCTGCACCATGCGGCACTTCGCGAGGTGGATCATCACGTCGCCCGTGCGCGTGATGAAGCCGGTGATATCGCCGTGGTCGCTTTTCTGCGGGCTGCAGCACTTGGCGAAGCGCAGCGGCATGGGGACGCCGCCCTCCACTTCCACGGGCAACGTGCGTAGGGCTGGGGAGGATTTTTTGGGAGCGGTCGCGCGGGGCAGGGGGCGCGGCATGGACTTCCACAGATCCAAATGGAGCAAGATGGAAGACAAGCGGTCGGAACCTTGGCCGATTTTCATCAGCAGATCCTCGCGTTCCTCGAAAGTGAGATACTTTCCATCGAAGCGGCGCAGGAGCGCAAGATCGCTGTCGAGCGGCGGCTGGCGCCGTATTTTCAACTCTGCGTTCACTGTCTCTTTGCCGCGCTGCACATAGTCGGAGCGATCGATGGAATGCAGGTAGCGCTTGAGGCGCGACCGGGACGACGCCATCTTGACCATCTGCATCCACTCCGGCGACGGCTGCGGCACGCGATGGCTGAGGATTTCCACCACGTCGCCGTTTTGCAATTCATAGTCCAACGAGACGATGCTGCTATTCACCCGCGCCGCACGGAAGGACAGACCGAGATCCGTATGGATCTGGAAAGCGAAATCGAGGGGCGTGGCGCCTTCGGGCAATTCGACAATGTCACCTTTGGGCGTCAGCACGAAGATGTGATCGGCGAGAGTCGCCGCCCGGCCCGCGGACTCCACCGACTGCTGTGACGTGAGCACCTGCTGCAGTTGGAACCGCTCGGCCACGTGCTGCGCGCTGCCGCGCTGCTTATAGCTCCAATGGGCGGCGATGCCGAATTCCGCTTCGCGGTGCATGGCCTGCGTGCGGATTTGTATTTCGATGAATACTCCCTCCGGCACGCCCGGCAAGCGCGACACGGTGGTGTGCAAGCTCTGATAGCCGTTGGGCTTGGGGAACGAAATGTAATCCTTGAACCGGTTGGCGAGCGGGCGGCCCATGCGGTGGAGCAAGCCGAGCACGCGGTAGCAGTTTTCGTCGCTTTGCACGATGACGCGCAGCGCGAATAGATCGGGCAAGCTCTCGATATGGGAGAGCGTCTTGGTCTTCATCTTGGTGAAAATACTGTAGGGCTGCTTCTCGCGGCCCTGCACGAGCGCCTCGATCCCCTGCTCGCGCAACGCCTCGATCAATGTCAGAGCGGCACTGTCCAAAAAAGAATGCGTGCGCTTGTGGATGGACTCGATTTGCTCCGCGATCCACTGCGCATCCGAGGCATACACCTGCGGAAAGGCGAGCAACTCCAGCTGCTGCTTGAGACTGTAGATGCCCAGGCGCGCCGCGACGGGCGCGAAGAGGCTCAGCACATCCCGGCAGATGCGCCGCCGCTCGGCTGCCGGCACCGCCGCCAGATGTTCCAGCACATAGCACCGTTCGCAAAGGATAATGAGCAGCACCCGCACGTCATCGGAGACACTCAGGAGCATCAGGCGCAGGTCCTCGATGGAGCTCTTGCGGTTGCGCATCGTCACGTGCGACAGCAAATGCACGCCGCTCACGAGCGCGCGCACGCCCGCGCCGAACTCCTCTTCCAGATCCAGCACATCCATCTGCCGCGTTTTGAGCACATGCTGAAGCAAGCACGCCATCACCGTTTCCTCATCGGGCTGAAACGGCAGCAGAACTTTCAGCACGCCCGCCGTGTGCTCCAAAAAGGAAACACCCGTCCAGTGCGCGCGTCCGGCATAGAGTTGCTCGGTGCGCTGCACCGCCCGGCGCAGCCTGCCTTCGTCGGGAATGCTTTGGCGATCCAGTGTATGGAGAAGCGGCTCGATGGTGCTCGCCCACGTAGACATGCGGACAGGAGAAAGAAAATACATTTTAACATAGAGAAAATGGGAAGACTGAGAAAGGTGAGGAAAGTGAGAAAAGTGGCCACATCAAAAGAAAATGACCTTCCTGCCCTTTCTTACTTTTCTCCCTTTTCTGCACGTTCAAGCAGTACCGTCACCGGCCCGTCATTGGTCAGCGCCACTTCCATCGCCGCGCCGAAGGATCCCATTGCGATCTCTGCTACTCCTGCGTTGCGCAATGCTTCGATGAAAAACTCATAGAGTGGACGCGCGATTGCGGGACGCGCGGCTGCCGTATAGTCCGGTCTGTTCCCCTTCTCAGTGTTTCCCGCCAGCGTGAACTGGGAAACGACCAGCACACCGCCGCCGATGTCTATAAGCGATTTGTCATTGATCTTGTCACCCGATCCTTCGAAGAGCCGCAGTTTTACAATCTTCTCGGCCAGCCACATGGCTTGCTCCTCTCTATCACCCTCCATCATACCAACAAAAAGCACATAACCGCGGCCGATTTGTCCGATGATTTTTCCATCTACCGTGACCGAGGCCTGGGTGACTCGCTGGAGGAGAATGCGCATACAATTGGAATACTAGCAGATGACATATTCTCTGGGCGCAGTACGGTTCCGGAAATCCATGTTCAAAGATCGTCGCGGAAATTCTGTTGCCTACAACCAAAATTGAACTGAGCCTTTGCCATATAAATGTGAAGATATGAATAATATTGCAATGAGACAGAGGCAAGAATACGCTCTCCAGCTTCTCCACCTCCGCAATGTCATCCTCCGAGAAACCATCCCCAAACGGCAACGAAGTCGAACCATTGGGCAGGACACGCTTACTGCACTTGCTCAGGTTGAGCGGGATCTCTCTGTCATTCAGTGGCAGATTGCCCGCGCTATTGAAGAAGCAATCAATAAAATAGCCTCTCGATCTTGGGGATCTGCGCAGGCAAATAAAATGATCGTGACGAAGATCAATGATCTTCTTCGCAACCATGCCGTTGGGCTCGTCTGCCCTACTTGTGCTGCGCCTGCCCTTCTCTTCCTGCAAGCAACGGGAACAGCCCGGGATAGCGCGTTTCAATTCCAACATTCTCTTGGCCATGGCCGACAAACCCGTCATACAGGATCGCAAGTCATGCCCGTTGTGTCGGTCATTCCGGTCAGTAGTTCACAGAACAAAAATCCCGCATAAGACCGTGCGGATGTTCACTTCCAATTTTGCAGGAGCCTCACGAAGAACCACTTCACCTTTCAGAACAGAAATTCTGTGCGGGATTTTTGCTCCGGGAATTCATAAAACCCAAGAATTTCTTGACCAAATTTGCATTAGGTATTGACACTGCGCTGAATCTGAATACACTTCCCGCACGTCCGAAGACCGAGGGCACAAGAGCGTAGCTCGAAATAAGCCCCTCCGAGGAATACAGCATCGGCCACTCGGTCCCGACTTGGTGATTCGTGCCGTGTTCCTCGCTGGTCTCCCGGACATACGTAGCAATGCTGCGTCTCGTAGGGGGGACTTTGCGTATGTTCCCTGCACTCTGTTTTGCCAGCCTTCAACCCTAACCCTCGCTCCCATGGCCGTCACCCGCGATCAGAAGAAAGTCCTCCTCGGCGAACTCAAGGAAAAATTCGAGAACGCTTCCTCGATCATCTTCGCCAACTACATCGGCCTGAAGGTGGGTGAAGTGAGCGAGCTGCGCAAAAAACTGAAAGCCGAGGGCGCCGAAATGAAAGTCGCCAAGAAGACGCTCATGCGTCTGGCAGCCGAGGAAACGGGCCTGCCTGCCCCGGAGGAATCCGTCATGAACGGCCCCGTCGCCTGCATCTTCAGCTTCCAAGATCCGCTCGTGGGTGCCAGAGTAGCCTTCACTTTCGGCAAAGACCATCCGCAAGTCGCTTTCCTCGGAGGGCTCTTCGAGAAAAAACTCCTCAGCAAAGACCAGGCCAACATACTCGCCACCATCCCGACGCGCCCCGTGCTGCTGGCCATCTTCGCCGGCATGATCCGCTCCCCGCTCACGAAATTCGCCAGCATCTGCGCCTCTCCTCTCACCGGTTTCGCTCGCGCGCTCAGCGAACTGGAGAAGAAAGGAGGGCTCCAGAAATCCGCCGCTCCCGCTGTTATTGCCGATGCTCCGGCTCCGGCTGCCGCCTAATATTATCATTTTCATTTTTTACTCTTTCATTTCTCCCTATCTATCATGGCAGACATTACTCTCTCCGCCGAGGAACAGGCCGTCATCTCGGCCCTCGAGAAGCTCAACGTCATTCAGCTCAATAACGTCGTGAAATTCATGGAATCCGAGTACGGCATCTCCGCCGCCGCTCCGGCTGCCATGGCAGCCGCGCCCGCCGCCGGCGGTGCAGCCGCGGTAGACGACACCAAGACCAGCTTCAACGTGGAGCTCACCGATAGCGGCGCACAGAAGATCGCCGTCATCAAGGCAGTGCGCGAAATCACCGGACTGGCGCTTGGCGAAGCCAAAGCCATGGTGGATGGCGCTCCCAAAATAGTGAAGGAGAACGTCTCCAAGGAGGATGCCGACAAGATGAAGAAGACGCTCGAAGCCGCCGGCGCGAAGGTCACGTTGAAGTAAAAGAAAGGAGATCGAAGAAATCAAAGAGATCAAGGAGCTCGGGGATATCTACTCCTCGGGTTCCTTTTGTTCCTTGATCTCCTCGATCTCTTTCAACCAAAACCTGCTGCCCTTCTGCCTTCCTGCCTCTACGTCTTGTTCAAAAATGATTTTCGTGTTGACGTACCCTCATTCTCCTGTACACTCCTCGCAAGCAATTCCTTCAAACTAGTCGAACGGTCCGACTCGACGTCAGTCACCGAGAAACATGAGAGAAGGCAATCTGCGATTATTTTCCTTCTTTCATTTTTATGGCTGATCAGCAGCTTACGTGCCGCGATTGCGGACAGACATTCACGTTCACGGACGGCGAACAAGAGTTCTACGCCTCCAAGAACCTCAGCGCTCCCCAGCGCTGCAAGGACTGCCGCGCCGCGCGCAAGTCCGAGCGCTTCGGCGATCGTCAGATGTACGACGCCACCTGCGCCAAGTGTGGCAACCAGTGCCAGGTCCCGTTCAAGCCCCGCTCCGTCGAGGAGGGTGGCAAGCCGGTCCTCTGCAAAGAGTGCTTTGCCGCGGAACGCGGTGCACGCTAATTGCGAACCACGCATTCGAAAGCCCCTCGCAAGAGGGGTTTTTTGTTTGTAGGAATCCAGCGATAACGATGTCGTTCATTGGATTCTTTTTCATGCGATACACTGTTTCCATGCCCCGCGCCCCGACCCATGAACGGTATCCCGAAATCGATCTCCTGCGGACCCTCGCAGTTGCGATGATGATCATCTACCACGGTGCATATGATCTTTTTGCCTACGCCGGCTGGGATCTGAATCCGTTCCAGGGCGGATGGTGGCTCTTGGCACGCGGCACCGCGACGCTCTTTCTATTGCTCGTCGGCATCAGCTTTAGCATTTCATTTGCCCGAACACGCGCACAGACCAATCAAGGAGATGCTGGAATCTCCGCGAATGCAACGACGAAAAAACTCAAAACGATCTATCCCAAGTACCTGCGGCGCGCTGCGATCGTCTTTGGCTGCGGCATGCTCGTATCACTCGCGACCTACATCGCGGATCCGGCGACCTTCGTGCGCTTCGGCATTCTCCATATGATCGGTATCAGCCTGCTGCTGCTCCCCTTCTTCGCTCCATTCGCGGAAGCAAATATATTCGTCGGACTACTCTGCATCATCCTCGGTAATATCTCCAAAGATTTCACGGTCTCCACATGGCTTCTGCTGCCGTTGGGGCTCATGCCGCCGTCCTTCGAAACGGTGGATTACTTCCCGCTCCTCCCTTGGTTCGGCGTGATCCTCTTCGGCGTCGCGTGCGGACATTTTTTGTATATCCGCTCTCCACACTGGCGACAGTCTTTTTCCGCGTACCGCGTACCGCTTCCTGCCATCCTCACCTGGCCGGGACGCAATGCGCTCCTGATCTACCTGCTGCATCAGCCGATCTTGCTTGGTGTTCTCTGGCTGATTCAAAGACATTGACACTCCTATGAAGAAGTGAGAAAGGTTAGGAAAGTGAGAAATGCGAGGAAGGTCATGTCGCTATCGGCCTCGACACCTTTCTCACTTTTCCAGCCTTTCTTTCTTTTCTGCCTTCTCACACACTTCTTCTCCCAGAGAAAATACAAGAAAAATCCTTCTTCTTTGCCCGTTTCTTTCGCCCGTTTTTTCCTCTACACTGAGCCCCGCATGACGTTCGAAACTCGTCGCTTGAGCGAGGAGAAACCTCTTCGCACGATCCCCTTGGCCAAAGCAACTCCCTTCTTGCTGCGCGCGCGCAGATTTTTCGCGGGCTGGTACGCGTCCTGGAAGAAGCGGACGCAAGAGGAGGAGAAGGAAAAACGGACTTTCCAGATCCTGCGGCGCGGCGCCGTCATCATCATCTCCGTTCTCCTCTGCCTCATCCTGGCGGGCGGCGCCGTGAAGGCGCTCATCGCTTTACAGATTCTGACGCCGCGCTCCATCCTCTCGGTCGCCGGGGCGGATTTGCCCGTGGATGCCGACGGCTACACGAATTTTCTGCTGCTGGGAGTCGGCGATAAGAACCATGATGGCGTCGACTTAACCGATACCATCATGATCGCAAGCCTGGATCCCGCAAAAACCAAGAGCGTCGTCTTGCTTTCGCTCCCGCGGGATTTGTATATGACCGCTTCGCTGCACATGGGCACGGGCAGGGTAAACAGTCTCTTCAAAGATTATAAAAGCACGCTGCGCCGCCAGGGCATGAATGATACGGATGCGTCCAAGGCGGCACTCCACGAGCTGGGCACGGAGCTCGGCCACCAGCTGGGCATCCAGATCCATGAAGAAGTAAAAGTGGACTTCACCGCCTTTACCAAAGCGGTGGATGCGCTGGGCGGCATCGATCTGGAAGTGCCCAAGGATATCGTGGATCCCGAATATCCCATCAAAGAAGGCGTGGTAGGGACCTTTTCCATCAAAGCCGGGCCGCAGCATCTGGATGGCGATCGCTCCGCTGCCGATCTCATCGCCGATCTCC
>DAISLF010000006.1:0-14327 GCA_036820585.1 Candidatus Peribacteria bacterium
GCGTGAAGCCGCTGCCTTGCACTTTCAACAATGCGATATCGTTGCTCGGATCGCGGGCGACCACCGTGGCGTCGAGCTTGCGACCGTCATTGAGCAGCACCGTGTACTGCGCAGCCGTGTCCTCCACCACATGTTTATTCGTCAGCATCAATCCATCGGGCGTTGCGAAGAACGCGGTCCCGCCGCCGATTTCGGTTTTCTGGGTGCTACTGGACTGCGGGGCTTGCTGCTGGGGCACCTGGATGCGGAACTGCCGGAAGAACGGATCGTTGAATCCCGGGAAATCATTTTGGATGGGTATGGATTGCGCCGTCGGCAATTCCTTGGTGATGATGACGCTGGCGACAGCGGGCTGAGCCGCTTTTACCGTCTGCATAATCTGCTGCTCCGTCGTCAAACCATTTTGATTTTGAACGATGGCTGTGGGTGTTTCGGACGCGGATGTCGCGGAGGAGGATGCTTGCACGAATGGGTTGAGCAGTCGTATCTGAGCGTTTCCAATGCCAACGATGACAAACGATGCGGCAAGCGAAAGCAGTCCGATGGCTGCGAACGCTTTGGAGGTGGAGAGTGTCATAGAAAGAAAAGAAGAATTTTCCGATCGGGCGGCGAGGAAAAGAAACAGCGAAAGATCAGCGAGGCGCCGTCATGGGCGCATGGTACAGCAAGGACCTTAAGACGACTGTAAGACGGACAATGGCTGCCGTTCTGACAGAGTAAACACCTGTGAGATGTCGTTGCCCGCATGAGTTGCCTGATAATCAGAAAATGTCAGAGTATGCGAGGATGAACGTCATCACTTCTTTGGTGAGCTCTGCTCGTTGAGTAGATCCTTCTCACCGCCGGAATGTCCTTCCACGCTTTCAGTGCTTTGCGGAGCCTTGGCAGCTTGGATTAACCGTTCTGTTGTTTGCTTTGCTCGCACTGCTTATCGCCTGGTGGCTGCGACATCAGACAGCTCTCGAAGCCATGGCTGGTCGTGACCCTCGGGTCACTGGCGGTGCTTGTCGTGAGCACGCATCTCTCTCCCGCTTGGGCAGAGGACGAGACCCTGTCCTCACCGACGGACTGGCAATGGACTGTTATGTTTCTCTGCGGATTCCTGTTCTTTATGGGAGACTTTCTGTGCATCGCAGCCTACGGACTGGGCACCTCGGTTCCTACCGTGACCATATGCCTCATGGGCATACCGGTCTTTGCGAATGCGATTCAATCGCTGCGGACCCAGAAAATACCGACGGTCATAGAAATGAGCGCATTCGTGCTTGTTGTGATCTCGGTCATCCTCATCGTTGTGTGCAATGATCAGAAGAGCCAGCAGCCTTGACGTTCCGGCGATGCCCGTTGCCACAAGCAGCGGGCTCTTTGCTATACGAAAAAATCGCATCGTCCACTTTGCAACCCCGACGTTTTCCTCTTCAATGCATCAATGCACTCCGCCACTGCCCGCACTATCCGCCGAGAATTGCGGCGTCATGATCTTCCGGCGTATCAACTTTTTTCTTCGAAGGCGGGATTGGCGGCATATGGAAAACTGCTCGATGACTGCCTGCGGGAAGCGCAAACGGCATTCCATCGCATTCGTTCGATGCCCCCAACGGATGCCACGTTCGCCTCCGTGGTGGAGGCGTTTTTCCAGACTGACCAGGAATTGAGCCACTTATGGGGCTTCATAGATAATTATTCCCAGACGGATTTGAATGAAACGACGCGGACGATCATCGAGACATTCCGTCCCAAGCTTGTGTGTTCGTCGGACAAAATCTTGCTCGACATGCGTTTCTACCAATTGCTGAAGGGTGTGCAAGCCGGCAAATCCCTCACGGCAGCGCAGCGGCGATCGTTGGAGCTGCTCGTGCGGAATATGGAAATGGCAGGCGTGCACCTGGAGCCTTTGGAAAAAAAGAAGCTGCGCGCGATCAATGCGGAGCTCAGCAAGATATGCCAGCGCTTCAGCAGCAACATGACGCACAGCCGCGCGTTGTTTTCCCATCGTTTCACAACGGATGCAACGCTGCGCGAGCTGCCGCCCCAAGATCTCGCCATGGCCGCCGGGGAAGCGAAGAAGCGCAAGCTTGCGGGCTGGGTTTTCACGCTGAGTCCGCCGTCCTCCCAAGCCGTTCTTCGCTATTGCACGGACCGGACGATCCGCAAATTGTTCTATGAGGAAAATGGCAAAGTCGCGACGAGCGGGAACTATGATAATCGTCCCCTTGCGCTGCGGATTTTGCAGCTGCGGCGTGCCAAAGCCCAATTGCTCGGCAAGAAGGATTACGCGGCGTGGATTTTGCAGGAACGCATGGCGCGGAGCGCGCGCGAAATTTTGTCGCTCCTCAAGCCCTATGCATCCGCATGCCGCAAGAAAGCACGAAAAGAGCTCGCGGAGCTCCGGCGTTTCGCGAACATGCCACGCCTTCAGCCGTGGGATCTGCCGTATATATCGCAGAAATATAAGAAACAGATGTTGCAGCTGAGCGACCGGGAGCTGCGCGAGTATTTCCCGCTGCGGCAAACGCTGGACGGGTTATTCTTGATTGCAGAGAAACTCTATGGTGTCGCGGTGCGCCGTTTGCCGGCGTCGGCCGCGTACCAGGAAGGCGTGCTGGCCTACGAAATGCGTCTGAGCTCCGGGACAGTCGGGTATTTCCTGGCGGATTTTTTCGCACGGCCGAGCAAGCGAGTCGGCGCCTGGTCCACCTGCCTGCGCGAACCGATGATGGATACAAGCGGCAAGCGCATTCCTCCCGTGATGATCAATGTCTGCAGCTTTGCCGCAGGAAGCAATGGCGAAGAGCCGCTCCTCATGCATGGCGACGTGGAAACGATGTTCCACGAATTCGGCCATGCCATCCATGAAATACTCGGTGTAGCACCATACCGCAATTTGGACGGCTACCGCACCGAATGGGATTTCGTCGAGTTGCCCTCGCAGCTGATGGAGAACTGGTGCTGGGAGCAGGCGTCGCTGTCGCTCTTCGCCAAGCATGTGCACACGGGCAAGCCGTTTCCCAAGCGGTTGCGTACGGCACTCGAGCGCACGAAAAAATTTCTCACCGGTTACGGGGGATTGATGCAGACGGAATATTCGCTTCTGGATATGCTGCTTCATACGGGAGAAATTCCGCGGACGGTCGCGGCACTCGATCGCCTGTGCCTCGCGCATGCGCGCAAGCACGGGTTGCTGCCCGTTCCCGCATCCCAGAAAAAATATGCATCGTTCCATCATATTTTCGATGGCGGCTACGCGGCAGGCTACTACAGCTACGTATGGGCCGAGGTGCTGGAGGCGGATGTGTTCGCCCATTGGAAAAAACAAGGCGTGCTCAGCCGCAGTATAGGAACTAAATTCCGCAAGACCGTCTTCGCGCCCGGCGCGAGCAAGCCGGGCATGGAGCTCTTCCATGATTTCCTGGGCCGAGCGCCGAAGCTGGGGCCTCTCTTGAAGAAACAGGGATTGAAGCGTTAATAGCATGCAGAAGCCAAGGAAACCGAAGAAACCGACGCGGCCAAGGATTTTTCTTTGGCTTCCTTGGAACCGTCGGATTCTTTCAAGTGCTCCTCTGAAAGAAATCCCCCCTCCTTCCGTCAACGATACTGACACACGTGCTCACTGGCTGCTCAGTAGTCTGGGCGTGTCATTCATCTGCACCCGACAGTCACGATAACAATACGGCGAAGCGGGGTCGTGGGGACGATCCCGTTTTTCTTCTGCTGTGTGTGAAGGGAAATTGACATACTTGTTTCTTCTTTGTATGATGCTGCCTTTTTGCATTATGCGCAACGGATTCCAGAGCCGGCTCTTGTATGCGCGCAGGTATGGCGAAGCGACGGCACTTCCGCAGACGACCATTCTTTGGATTCTCGCGTTGCTCATCATGGTGTCTTTCATCTTGTTGGCCCTGAGGGCATTTTCGCATCGCGCATCTGCGGGCCTCACGGAAGCGCGTTCGTCCCCCTCCGATACAGTGTTGGTATCGGATCTTCGTTGAAACGTCAGCGGGTGGCCGCCTGTTGCAGAATAAAATCTTTCGCTTCCGCTTTGCTGGAGATTTCTTTGCGCAGCTGCGCTTTTTCGAGGAGCCCCAAGATGCGGCCTACTTCTTCGCCGGGTGAAAGGTGCAGCAATTCCATCACTTGCTCGCCATTGAGCAGAGGCTTTTCGGGCCGCGGATGACGATCCAAAAAATGATGGTAGTCGCGTTCGATCTTTTGGAGCAGGGAAAAATCCGCAGGCTGCGTCCCTGCGATATCCAAGAAAAAGACTTGGAGCAATTCCGGGAACCATGGATGGAAATACCAATGGCCTTTGCGCTCGTCGGGCATGTCGAGAAACGTCATCGACATATGATGCCGGATGAGCCAGTCGATTTTGCGCATACGCTGCGCGGGAAATTGCAGGCGCCGCAGCGCGGCGGCGGCGAGATCGGCAGAAATAGACGCATGATGATCGAAGCGAATGCGATCCCTCAGCGAAAATGTTTCCGCTTTGCCGCAGTCGTGAAAAAGAATGGCGACTCTGGCATCCGGCGTATCTTCCGCTCGCAAGTGGTGCAGGCAGAGCATCATGTGCTCCCAGACATCCCCTTCGCGGTGGTAATCCGCCGGCTGCGGTATGCCTTTGCAGGCGGCCAATTCCGGCAAAAGGCAGCGCGAGACTCCCGTGTCCCACAAATCCCGCAGCGCGGTATCCGGATGCGGGCCAAGGAGCATTTTTTCCAGCTCCGTGCGTACGCGCTCGCCCGAGAGGATTTCCACGAGCGTGCTTTGCTCTTCGAGTGCCCTATAAGTATCCGGATGATATTGGCCGCGCAGCGCCGCGCGGAAGCGGACTGCGCGCAGTATGCGCAGCGCATCATGCCGGATGCGGAGGGCAGGCTCGCCGATGAAGCGGATGAGGCGTTCGTGCAAATCCGCTTCTCCGTGCAGCGGATCATAGAATTCTTGGTGAACGGGCTGCCAATACATTGCATTCAGGGTGAAGTCGCGTCTTTTGGCATCCAGCTGCCTTGTGCCAAAGAGTACCGATTCCGGATGCCGGCCATCGGAGGCTTCGTCATCTTCGCGAAATGTCGTCACTTCGAATGTGTCTTGGCCCAGCATCACGCGCACGCTTCCGAAGGCGGCAGAGGCGTCGTCGTTGCGCGCAAAAAGCTTCAAGACGTCTTGCGGCCGAGCGGACGTTGCGATGTCGATGTCGGTTGGAATTTTCCCAAGCAACATGTCGCGCACGCTGCCTCCCACCCACCATGCCTCGTGGCCCGCATCACTGAGCATTTCGACAATCTTGTAGCCATGTTCGCCGCGCGCAGTGGCGAGCGTCTGACGGATGATTTCCTTGGAGAGGGGCATGTGGGAATGCAGAATGTGCATTGAAGAATACCGCAATTCAACGTTGCACATTCAATATTCCATATTCTTGCCCGGTTCTCCCGTAGCGTCCGGCTCGTCACTCTTCTACACTTTTCCTATGTTGCGCTTCGCCGTCGCCGGCTGTCCGCTCTCCACTCCCTCCCCCGGCGGGACGGTGGAAGGACTGAAGCATGCCAAACGGCTCGGCATCCATGCCATGGAGATCGAGTGGGTGCAGAATGTGCCCAAAGATCCGCAGCGCATGGCATTGATCCGCAAGACGGCGCAAGACCTGGACATAACCCTCACCGTGCATGCGCCGTACTATGTGAATCTCAATACGCCGGACAAAGCCAAGCTAGCCGCGAGCAAAGGGCGCATCCTCACGGCGCTCGCCATGGCGGAGCTCGCGGGTGTCCGCTCCGTATGCGTGCATCCAGCGTTTTATCTCGGCATGAAGCCGGAAGATGCGTATGAGAATGTCCGCAGAGCGGTGGAAGATATCATGCAGCAGAAAGCCAAACTTTTTGCGCATGTGAATCTGGCGCTCGAGACCATGGGGAAAATATCGCAATTCGGCACGCTGGAAGAAGTGCTGAGAATCAGCAAAGAATTTGATCTGTATCCCACGCTCGATCCCGCGCATCTGCATGCGCGCTACCAAGGCAAAATCAACTCGACCAAAGAATGGAATGAGATGTTCGATCTCTACGAAAAATATTTGGGCAAGAAAGCGCTCGACCACATGCACATGCACTTCTCCGGCATCGAGTACGGACCGTCAGGCGAGAAGAAACACTTGCCGTTTCAAAAGAGCGATGCGAAGTGGGAAGATTTTCTGCAGGTACTCAAAGACCGCAAGATCGGCGGCACGCTCGTGTGCGAGTCTCCCGCCATGGAAGACGATACGCTGCTGCTCCAAAAGACGTATCTTTCGCTGTAGGAAGAGGGTGATCGTCTCTCCATCCCGCCATTGGCATTGGGAAATCAATGTCTGTCTTGGTAGAGTACTGCTGTTTCCCCTTTTTTCATGAACCTTGCCATCAATGGATTCGGGCGCATCGGCCGCCAGGTATTGCGCATCATTCTGGATAAGCATCCGGACATGCATGTCGTACTCATCAACGATCTCACGGATACCGCGACGCTCGCGCATCTCTTCGAGTTCGATTCCAGCTATGGCCGTTTTACCGGAGGCACGGTTTCTTCCACCGCGGATGCGATCGTCATCGATGGAACCTCGATCAAGATTACGGCGATCAAAGATCCGGCCGCATTGCCGCACAAGGACTTGAAAGTAGACGTGGTGCTGGAATGCACGGGCCGCTTCACCAAGCGCGAAGATGCGGCGTTGCACCTGAAAGCGGGCGCCAAAAAAGTGATCTTGTCGGCGCCGGCGAAGGATACGGTGGATGGCACGTTCGTGTTGGGCGTCAACGAATCGTCGTATGACTCCAAGACGATGGACGTCATTTCCAATGCATCGTGCACCACGAACTCCCTCGCGCCGATGGCGAAGGTGCTCGAGGATTCCTTCGGCATCGTCACGGGGCTCATGACGACCGTGCACAGCTACACCAACGACCAGAATTTGCTGGATCTCCCGCATACGGACTTGCGCCGCGCCCGCGCCGCCGCCGTGAATATCGTGCCCACCAGTACCGGAGCCGCAAAAGCCATCGGTCTCGTCATTCCCGAGCTCCAGGGCAAGCTGCAAGGAGTCGCGCTGCGCGTGCCGACGCCCACCGGCAGCATCACCGATCTGACGGTCGTCACCTCCAAGCCGACGACGAAGGAAGCAGTGAACGCGGCCTTTGAGAAAGCGGCTGCAGGCTCCATGAAAGGCATCTTGCGCGTAGAGAAGAAACCCATCGTGTCCAAAGACATCGTGGGCGATCCGTACAGTTCCATCATCGATGCCGATCTCACGCAGGTGATCGGTTCGACAGCCTCACTGCAGGCTGGCGGCACGCTCGTCAAAACGTTCGCCTGGTACGACAACGAGTGGGGCTACAGCAATCGTCTCGTGGAGCTGGCGGAGTTCGTGGGGAAGAAGATGTAGTTTGCCGGGAGCATGGCCATTTTTCTAGGAGGAAGTTATGATTTCTTGTCCGCAAAAAACAGACAGCCCGGCCGGGCTGTCTGCAAGAGAAAACCGAAGATGATCATTTTGCATCGTCTTTCTTTTCATCCACCACCTCGGCCTCTTTCACATTGTCCTCTTTTTTGCCGCCTGCATTGGAAGCATCCGTCTGCTGCTGGTTCTTCTTCTGGGCTTCCTCGTAGACGATCTTGCCGATCTCCTGGGCTTCGGTGCCGAGCACCTCGGTGGCTTTCTTGAGCGCTTCGGGGTCGCTGTCTTCTTTCTTGAGGAGTTCCTTCACATCGTTGACGCGCTCGTTCACTTTTTTCTTCGTCTCATCGGGGATCTTCGCATCGTATTCGCGCATCTGTTTCTCGACGCTGAAGACGAGCCCGTCGGCCTGGTTGCGGATCTCGATTGCCTCTTTCTTCTTCTTGTCCTCGGCCGCATGCATCTCGGCGTCCTTCTGCATCTTCTCCACTTCCTCTTTGCTGAGGCCAGTGGAGCCTTGGATGGTGATGTGCTGTTCCTTGCCCGTGCCCTTGTCCTTGGCGCGCACGCTCAGGATGCCGTTGGTATCCAGATCAAAGGTCACTTCGATCTGCGGCATGCCGCGCGGAGCGGAGAGAATGCCATCGAGAATGAAGCGTCCGAGGGACTTGTTGTCCTTGGCGAACTCACGCTCACCCTGCACCACATGGATTTCCACGGACGTCTGATTATCCGCGGCCGTGGAGAAGATCTGGCTCTTGCTCGTGGGGATTTTGCTGTTGCGTTCGATCAGCTTGGTGGCCACGCCGCCGAGCGTTTCGATGCCCATGGAGAGCGGCGTCACGTCCACGAGGACGATGTCTTTGTCGATATCGCCGCCGAGGATGCCTGCCTGGATGGCGGCACCGATGGCGACCACCTCATCGGGGTTCACGCCCTGGTGCGGATCTTTGCCGAAGAGTTCTTTTACCTTGGCGACGACGGCCGGCATGCGCGTCATGCCGCCCACGAGGACGACTTCGTTGATATCTTTCTTGCTGAGGCCCGCATCCTTGAGTGCTGCCTCGCAGGGGCCGATGGTCTTCTGAATCAAATCGGAGACGATCGCTTCCAGCTTGGCGCGCGTCAGCTTCAGATTGAGGTGTTTCGGGCCCGTCGCGTCGGCCGTGATGAACGGCAAGTTGATCTCGGTCTCCGAGGCGGACGATAGCTCGATCTTGGCTTTCTCCGCCGCTTCCTTCAGACGTTGGACCGCGATCTTATCTTTGCTCAGGTCCACGCCCTGGTCTTTTTTGAATTCGCTCAGGATCCATTCGATGATGACTTGGTCAAAATCATCGCCGCCCAGGTGTGTGTCGCCATTGGTGGACACGACTTCGAAGACGCCGTCGCCCAATTCCAGCACGGACACATCGAAGGTTCCTCCGCCCAGGTCGTAGACGACGATCTTCTGGCTCTGGCCTTTGTC
The DNA here is from genome assembly GCA_036820585.1 of Candidatus Peribacteria bacterium. Lineage (GTDB taxonomy): Bacteria > Patescibacteriota > Gracilibacteria > Peribacterales > Peribacteraceae > DAISLF01. Next base: position 8,892 of record DAISLF010000006.1, read on the forward strand.
GAGTCCGTACGCGAGTGCTGCTGCCGTCGGTTCGTTGATGATACGCACGACTTCCAGCCCCGCGATCTGTCCGGCTTCTTTGGTGGCTTGGCGCTGCGAATCATCAAAGTACGCGGGTACGGTAATCACCGCTTTGGTCACGGGCTGGCCCAAAAACGCCTCAGCATCTTTCTTCAGCTTCTGCAGCACCTTCGCGCTGATCTCTTGGGGAAGCATCTCTTTGCCGTTCACGACGATGACCGCGCGGTCTTCCTTGCCGCTTTTCACTTCGAAGGGCATGTTCTTCGCTTCCTTCTGGACCTCACCGTAGCGATGGCCGATGAAGCGCTTGGCGGAAAAGATCGTGTTTTTCGGGTTTGTCACAGCCTGACGTTTGGCAGCGACGCCGACGAGCACTTCGCTGTCTTTGAACGCCACCACGGATGGCGTCGTCCGGTTGCCTTCCGCATTAGGGATAACAGCCGGTTCGCCGCCCTCGATGACGGCGACGCAAGAGTTGGTGGTGCCAAGGTCGATTCCGATAATTTTGGACATAGATTGTGTGGGAAATTGATTGAATCGTATTCGTAGATTAGCACTCAAAAGTTTAGAGTGCCAGAATAGGATAGTCAAGAATCATTGTGCGTTTTCCCACTCTGCTTTGCGCGCTCTTTCCATATCGTCCAAGTAGGCATGAGCTTCTTTGAATATTTTTCGCAGCGATGGCGGATGCGGCAGCCGACTATGCACATGAACATTGTTCCATACTTGTTGCATCCGATCGAAAGCCTCCGGCGTACGAAGCATCGCATGCAAGGCGGCGATACTGTAATCGTCGTCTCCCAAGTATTGTTGAAAAAAATCAGAAACACATCGTACACGGAATACAGTAGATTGTTCGTTGGATTTATTTTTTTCATCTTCATTTTCCTCTTCGTCGTCATCATGTATATGGAATTGCAGAATGTCATGTGCTTGTTTGAAGATACGGAAAAGCTTTTCGTCCGGAATATCCGGATGCTCTTTCCGGATTTTCTCATACAGTATTTGAAGGCATTGCAATGCTTCCGGAGTTTGGAGAAATGCCGTCATACGAGCGTGCAGAGCCTCTAAAAAATAAGAAACATGCACATGTTCCAGATTGCCCGTCTGCTCGCGCAATACGATCTCGAGACTCAGGCGCGATAAAAGCGAGGCGCAATGAATGCGAAATTGGCATTGCCGTATTTGCAGAGGTTCCTCCGCGCTGCGCATCAGTTCATGGCTGGTATCTTGCTGCTCTTTGAACGTGAGCCGTAAAGCATCGATCGTTTCCTGGAGACTTTCCATGAATAGCCGGGAAAAAGGCACAATACTACGTAGCCAAAGAGGCTTCATCAAGCCTATACTCCGGTGCTATGTTTCTCGACGAAGCCTCTATCGAAGTGCGCGGCGGCCATGGCGGCCGCGGCTGCGTGAGCTGGCGCCGGGAAAAATATATTCCCGAAGGCGGCCCCAATGGCGGCGATGGCGGGCGGGGCGGGAGCATCTTCATCGTGGCCGATGAGAATGCGGACACCCTGAGCGATTTCGCGTCGCGCAAGAAATTCGACGCACCCAAAGGCCGCTTCGGCATGGGGAAGAATTGCGCCGGCAAGGACGGTGAAGATCTGATCCTTCCCGTGCCGCCGGGCACGGTTGTCTCTGAAATCGATCCGGTGACGAAAGAGATTATCCGTCACTTGGGCGACCTGACGGCGCACGGAGACCGGTTGCTTGCGGCGCATGGCGGACGCGGCGGCTACGGCAACGCCCACTTCAAAACCTCTACGCGCCAGGCGCCGGACTTCGCGGAGCTGGGCGAACCCGGCGAAATGCGCGCGCTCAAGCTGGAGCTTAAGCTGGTGGCCGACGCCGGCATCATCGGGTATCCCAGCGTGGGCAAATCGACGCTCATCTCGGTGATCAGCTCGGCGAAACCCAAGATTGCCGATTATCCTTTCACGACCCTCATTCCCAACTTGGGTGTGGTAGAAGTTGCGGGTCGCCGCTACATCGTGTGCGACATCCCGGGACTCATCGAGGGCGCCAGCGAAGGCAAGGGCCTCGGCGATAAATTCCTGCGCCATATCGAGCGTTGCGGCGTGCTGTTGCATGTGCTCGACGTGAGCCGGGCGCTCTGCGAAGGAGGCGAGGCCGACCCGCAGCAGCTGATCGACGATTATCGCATGATTCGCAGCGAACTTATAAAGTACTCCCCTCTCTTGGCCGAAAAACGCGAGCTCGTGATCCTCAATAAAACCGACGTGATCAATCATGAAGTGACGGCATTGGTGAAAGCGCTTCAGAAAGCAAAAATCACAATTTTCCTGAGTATCTCCGCCGTCACGCATTACCAGGTGGAGGAACTCACGAAGAAACTTCTGGAGATCGTGCTCGATGAACGTCAGAAGCGCTCGCAGACGGCCTTGGCCGATGCCCAAGAAGACGCCGAGGCGGTTCCCGTGTTACGCCCACATCTGCTTTCCGATCAAATGGGCGCCTATCGAATCCAGACTAAAGAAGACGGCATGGTGGTGATCACGGGCAAACGCCTGGAACAGCTCACGGTGATGACGGATTTCGATAACCCGAGCGGCATCAAGCGCTGGCTCAATGTGCTCGACCGCATCGGGCTCAAGAAAAACTTGCAGAAAGCGCACGATGAAAAAGAGGCGCCTATCTACATCGGTGCGCAAAGAGTCGATCAATATTTCTCCTGAGAAAATCACAACTGCCAATCGTCAACTTCCAAGAAAGTTTTTGGAAAATTGATTATTGCAAGAATTGGTTTTTCCTTGGTGCTTGGGATTTGGCTCTTGGCGCTTTCTCTGGGGTAGATTTCTTCCCAAAAGCTTCTAGAATACTTCCACTTCTATCCCGTGGGGCTGTAGCTCCCACCGCCGCGCTGTGGAGCTACGGCGGGCAGGTACTGAAATATTGCTTTGTTCTTTCACTCATTCATTATTCTGGGGCAGTAGCTCAGCTGATAGAGCGCTACATTCGCATTGTAGAGGCCAGGGGTTTGAGTCCCCTCTGCTCCACCAATTCCAATTCGTCCAGTTCAGGGACACAAGAAATCTCTACTGGTAGCGATAATTTAGCGGTTTCAAATCCGGTTTTGTATTCGCGGCCATGGCTGTCCCATTAAAACATCGCCATCTGCGGCCCCTCTCTGGCCCGGTGTAGCCTCCGCAATCCCTGTTCTGAGCAACAAAGCACTTCGAAGAGAAGAAACTGATGCATGCAGCATGCGGCGAGTTTTCGTGCCATTTCTGTCAGAGACCTTTTGAAGTTGATGCAATGGGCAATCCACTTCAAGAGCAGAAAGTAGATCATCGCGACCCAGATCTGCGTGAGGACGGCGTTTTTTGATGTGCCGAGGAATGTCTTGATCTTGAGGTTCTGCTTGATCCAGCGGAAGAACGTCTCGATGTCCCATCGCCGTTTGTAGATTTCGGCAATGTTGGCGGCGCTGAGACGGAACTCGTCCGTCAGGTATTCGTAGATTTCTCCTTCGTCATCGACGAAGGTGACTTGGCGCAGATCATCCGGATACTTGTCCTGCGCGGTCGGCAATGCAAAGGCCACCCGATCATCCTTGAGTACGCCTTTCCCCTTCGCCAAACGATGGAGCCTTAGGACGAAGGTTTGCGCATTCTTCTTCCGTCGCACCACGAAGTGATGGCCGGCTTCGGCGATCTTCCTCAGTAGGGCGTAATCATTGTAACCACAGTCCATCACAAAGATTGTTCCCGGCGCGTACGAGGAGAAATCCAGATCCTGCAGGACGGTGACTTCATGGGTCTTTCCATCGGTCAGATCGAGGAGGTCCGGGATTTGGTTGCGAATATCCAGATCGACATGCAAGCGGAACGCTCCTTTCTGCGTACGAAACTTCGCCCAATCAAACAACTCCAAACAGACGGCGATCGATGTGGCGTCGATGGCGGGGAGGGGATTCTTGAAGGAGAAGTTCTTCTCCCGGCTCAATGATTGGCACTGCTCAAACAGAACGTAGAACAGCGATTCGAAGATGGCAGCCGGCCGTTCTTTGTTCGCACGGGCAAGAGTGGAACGAGCTACGCTTTTGAGGCCCAATTCACCCCAGGTGCTGTCCAAGATACGGAGATCCGTCTCGATTTCCCTCAGGCATTCCTTGCCCGTGATCTGGGCGTAAAGCAGAGTGGTAAGCTGATTGAAGCAGGTAAAGCGCTTCACATACTTGTCAGCCTCGTGCTGTCCCACAAACGTCTGAAACTGCTGTTCAGGCAAGAGATTGAGCAGCTGCTGGAGGACTGTGGTAGAATGCGTGTACATCGAAAAAGCGGGGAATCTTGTGTAAGCAACATCATTCTACCGCTTTTTTGGTGTGGGATCGTTTGGTCAGGATTTTAATGGGACGCTACTGATTTGCGGCTACCTTTGTTGATTAAAGTGCAGTAGTGGCACACATGGGATTGCATCTGGATGTGCCTGCGGGCGGCCGCGACCGGCGATATTCTTTTCATGTTCATCCTTTGGCTGACGCTTTGCATCGTGCACCGAGATATTTTTTGGCTCGGTCATCATGAGTCGTATGCACGTCGCGCGACTTGGATGCTACCGCCTTTCATCGGCGCGCTCTTGGGAATCATCTGCGAACAATGGGCGCTCGCCGCGCATCGATGGCAATACGCAGCGATGCCGCTTCTTCCCCTGCTGCACGTCGGCGTCTTTCCCGTTTTGCAAATGATCGTCATCCCGGTGCTGTCGCTCCTCATCGTCTCCAAAAGCATGCGCGCGCGTTGATGCATCAAGCGTCGATGGTTCGATCTTCATCTGTCGATTCTTTCTCGACGTCTTGTATGTGTTCAGCATGATGGGATGGAATCGATTCTTCAGGTTTCTCATTCCTATTGAAAAAGAAAAGCGTGATGTATGCGCCCGCCAGCGATGCTTCCACGATCAGATCGAACCACAGGAGCGTCCAGCCGATGCCGGGCAGGTAAAATAATTCCACCAGCACGATGGCGATGGCGGAGCCGAGGCCCAGGAAAGCCGCGGGACGCAGCAAATCCTCGCGCCATGCGCCGACGAGAAAATAGATGGCAAGCACGAGCGAGAGCGCCGCGAAGCTTTGGGCCTGGAACAGCGTGCCGAGCGGATTGGCGAAGGAGAGAAAATGAGCCGGCACGAGGAGCGCCCACAAATTCACGATGCCCAGGAAAATTCCCTGGAAGGTAAGGACGCGGCGCAGCAGCGAATGGGAAGGAGGCATGCCAAGAGGATACACCATGTGCCGGAGGCATCGCCGATGCGACATTCTGGCTCTTCTCAGCATCGCGGCTTCTTGGTACAGTGTCGCGGCTCGCGCAGAGAAGTTCTTTCTTCATCATCCCTCGATTACGGCCCGGTAGCTCATCGGTAGAGCGCTGCCCTGAAGAGGCAGGCGTAGCC
>DAISLF010000007.1:0-961 GCA_036820585.1 Candidatus Peribacteria bacterium
GTGGGCGCGCAGTATGAGTCGGACGTGGTATATCACTCTCTCAAAAAAGAATGGGAGGAGCTGGGCGTTATCTTCCTCGATATGGATGATGCCGTGCAGCAACACCCGGAGGTCGTCCAAAAACATTTCATGAAATGTGTGCCGCCGACCGACCACAAGTTCGCTGCGCTCCACGGTGCCGTCTGGTCGGGCGGGACATTCCTGTACGTACCCAAAGGCGTGAAGGTGCGCGAGCCGTTGCAGGCGTACTTCCGCATGAACGCGAAAAATATGGGCCAGTTCGAGCACACGCTCATCATCGCGCAGGACGGCGCCGACGTGCATTATATCGAGGGCTGCAGTGCGCCCAAGTATGGCAGCCATGCGCTGCACGCGGGGCTCGTCGAGATCTTCGTGATGCCCAATGCCAAGGTGCGCTACTCATCGGTGGAGAATTGGAGCCGCGATACCTATAACCTGAATACCAAGCGCGCCATCGTTTCGCGCGACGCCACCATGGAGTGGATCGACGGGAACATGGGCTCGGGGGTCACCATGCTCTACCCCTGCTCGGTGCTGGTAGGGGAAGGCGCGCGCTGCGACCACATGGCGATCGCGTTTGCGAATAAAGGCCAGTGGCAGGATACCGGCGCGAAAGTCTTCCACATGGCGCCGCACACGAGCTCCAAAGTGACGAGCAAATCCATCAGCAAAGCGGGCGGCGTGGCCGTCTACCGCGGGCAGCTGAAGGTCGCGCCGCACGCGCACGATTGCACGGCGAACGTGGAATGCGACGCGCTGCTGCTCGATGACATCAGCCGCACCGATACGATCCCCGATATCCAGATCCGCAATAACGATGTGACCATCGCCCACGAGGCGACCGTCGGCAAATTATCCGAAGAGGATCTCTTCTACCTGATGAGCCGCGGCATTCCGCTGGATGAAGCGCGCGCGATGATCGTGAACGGCTTTATCGAGC
>DAISLF010000007.1:971-9607 GCA_036820585.1 Candidatus Peribacteria bacterium
CGATCGTCCGATTGCTGCCGCTCGAATACGCGGTCGAGATGAACCGACTCATAGAATTAGAAATGGAAGGATCCGTCGGCTGAAGAGTGTCATGCATAGCCTGACGAAGCATGGAAAGGGGAGCTACGTGCTTGAAATGATCAATGCCGGTTACCATTTCTTTTTTCTTCCCATCGCCATTTCGAGGTTTTCGCCGCGGCAAGACCCTCTATGCTATGTCCGTGTCCGCTCTCGCTTTTTCGTCGGCTCTTCCCCCGGGCGTCGTTGCGTTGCCTCTTGCGCAGTTGCCGGAGCAATTGCGCTTAGAGATGCAGGAGCGGCTTGCGTCTCAGAAGCTCCCTGCATCGTCCGATGTTTTCTGCCTGATCATTCCCTCCGGTTCGCATCTGCAGGAGCCGCTTCGCGTGAGTGTCACAGGAGTCTCCACGTTTTTGCTGATGATCGCCCGGCATGGCTCGCATGCGACGATCATCGAGGAATTGCGCGACGGCGATGCGATGGAGCGCGAACACCGGGTATATGTGTGGAGCGAGAATGCCGCGACAGTGGAGTTTGTGAGTCTCAATGTTTGGGATCACTCGATCCATGGTTCATTGCATCATGAAGGATGGTTGGAAGAGGGCGCGAGTATTGCTTGGCGCATGGCGACGCTCGGCGGGAAGGAAGTGCATCATGCGCTGCGGTCTCACGTGCAAGGCAGCGGAGCCGTCAGCGATGTCGACTGGATGTTTTTCGCCAAGGCCCAAGAGAAGCAATCGCTTTCGGTTCGCAATGTCTTCGCAGCCAAAGACGGAAGAGGAGAGATCGTCATGAAAGGAGTCGCGCAAGATCATGCGCATGTGTCCTGCGATGGCATGATCGAGATCGGGCTCCAGGGCGGCGGCACCGATACGTATCTGACGCAACATGTGCTGATGCTCGACCGCACGGCGCGGGTGAATGCGATTCCGGGGCTCGAAATCAAAACGAATGACGTGAAAGCCAGCCACAGCGCGACCGTCACGCGCGTGACCGATGAAGATCTCTTCTACTTCGCTTCGCGCGGCATTGCGCAGAACGAAGCGCGGCGGATGTATGTGCAGGGGTTTCTGGCGGACCTTGCCGGAAAGATTTCGGATGCAGAGGAGCGGGAGGCAATTGTAGGAGCCATAGAGCGAAAGTACGAGACAAATGCGTAAACGTGCATTAATGCAGCGTCTTTCACGGAAGAAAGAATGAAAAAATATTGGCAACCGACGCGCTCTCTTGCACAATGCGGATCCCTTTCTATGCCAGAAGCCACTGAAACATATACGGCGATACGAGAATCAGCAATTGCGCGAAAAAAATCCAGTGCTTCTTTTGCGGCTTGCAGCCGGGATATCCGGCAACGTGCATTGTACTTTATGGATTTTGAAAACGAAAAAGATTCGGATGATCAAAAACCTTTCTCCGGCGTGTACGGCCGCGAGGTGGAAGCATGGATGGAGCGGCAAAAACCCGCTCCTCCTCCGGTTATTGCCGTTATACCTTTCAGCATGCCGATGCTGCCCAAATCTTCTGCTGGAATGCCGGTCAAGCCGCAGGAGATTTCTTCTGCACATTCCACTCAAGAGTCCGTAGCGCCGAGAACGCCTGGTGATTCGCTCTTTCGCAGGCGGTGGCAAAAATTATGGAAGTCAGGTCTTCCTCTTCGAAGAAAATAGCATGCGCCTGCTTTCGTACATCATCTGAAAAAATCAAAGACTCTCTCGTCGTATCGTCACAGCATTGTGAAATAGACCCACCTTCGCGCTGCGGCGGGCAGGGGAGCGGACACGTTCAATTCACCCCATCGTGTAGTAGAGAAGCAACCCGGGCCGCGTACCGCGTCTGAGTCTGTGCAGACAGTGGCGAATAGAATTCGCTGCTGACCACACAGGCAGAACGGTACGGGGATGCTCCCGGTTCAATACAATGCTTGATGGACGTTGCATCTTCCAGAGCAAGCGTCCCCTGCAGCGACGCGAACGCGCCGTGCGGGGCCAGAGATATTCCCTGGTAAGGAAATGTTCCATCCGCAGGTTCTCCTACGGATACCTTGTTACGACTTAGTCCCAATCAGCAGTCTCACCGTGGTACCCCCCAATAAAGGTAAGGGTCCTTCGGGTGCTCCTGCCTTTCATGACTTGACGGGCGGTGAGTACAAGACCCAGGAACTTATTCACCGTAGTATCGCTGACCTACGGTTACTAGCGATTCCAACTTCATGCCGGCGAGTTGCAGCCGGCAATCCGAACTGAGATCGGTTTTGATGGGATTGGCTCCCCCTTGCGGGTTCGCTGCCCTCTGTACCGACCATTGTAGCATGGGTGTAGCCCCAGGCATAAAGGACACGCTGATCTGACGTCATCCCCACCTTCCTCCGCCTTGGAGGCGGCAGTCTCCCATGAAAAAACAACATAGGATGAGGGTTGCGCTCGTTCGCTGACTTAACAGTACACCTCAAGGCACGAGCTGACGACGACCGTGCATCGCCTGTCTCTAGATTCCTTGCGGCACGACAATCTTTCGACTATCTTTCTAGGATGTCAAGCCTGGGTGAGGTTCTTCGTTTACCATCGAATTAAACCCCATGCTCCACCGCTTGTGTGGGTCCCCGTCTATTCCTTTGAGTTTTAGCCTTGCGGCCGTACTTCCCAGGCGGCGGGCTTACCGCGTTAGCTAAGGCACAGGGACAATTGAAAATCCCTACACCGAGCCCGCATAGTTTAGGGCGTGGACTACGGGGGTATCTAATCCCCTTTGCTCCCCACGCTTTCGTCTCTGAGTGTCAGTACATTCCCAGCATCCTGCCTTCGCTTTTGGCGTTCCATCGTGGATCTACGGATTTTACCCCTACACACGACATTCCAGATGCCTCTGAATGACTCAATCACGGTAGTTTCCGGTACGTACACGGAGTTGAGCTCCGTGCTTTTACACCAGACTTACCATGACACCTGCAGACGCTTTACGCCCAGTAATTCCGAGTAACGCTTGCATCCCCTGTCTTACCGCGGCTGCTGGCACAGGGTTAGCCGATGCTTTCTCCTGAGGTACCGTCAAAAATTTCGTCCCTCAGAACAGGAGTTTACACCCAAAAAGGGCTTCATCCTCCACGCGGTGTCGCTCCGTCAGGCTTTCGCCCATTGCGGAAGATTCCTCACTGCTGCCTCCCGTAGGAGTATGGGCCGTGTCTCAGTCCCATTCTGGCTGATCATTCTCTCAAATCAGCTACCCGTCATAGGCTTGGTAAGCCGTTACCTTACCAACTACCTGATAGGCCGCAGGCCCCTCCCGAACCGCCGAAGCTTTACTCTCACGAGACCATCCGGTATTAACTATCCTTTCGGACAGGTATCCCTGAGTTCGGGGCAGGTACCAACGTGTTACGCAGCCGTTCGCCGCTCCTCTTGCGAGGCGCGCGACTTGCATGTGTTAGGCGCACCGCCAGCGTTCACTCTGAGCTAGGATCAAACTCTTCTGAAAGAAGAATCGACCGAGCGATCAAAGATCACTGGTGATTTTCCGCCATGAACCGAGCAAGCTCAGGTCCATGACTATGATTGCGTTGTTTTTCATCGCGCAATCAAAACGATGTTTATTCACTTGGAATAATTGCGTCCAGCCGTCGCTCTTGCGAGCTATGGCCGGCAAGTCCGTGCTCCAACGCTTGCGCGCGGAGACGGATACTATCTTCTCTACTACACGATGCTGTGAAGGAGCATGCGTCTTCGGCGATCTCCGCCGAAGTGAAAACCCGCCTCCGTTGCGAAAACGGATGCAAAGCCGATACATCTTACTAAACAACGCTGATGGGTCAAGGAGTATTTGAAACATTTTTTCGTGTCCTTCTGGCGCTTTCCGGGTATTGCCTTTCTTTTCTTTTTGACCCGCAAGAGACAGGGAATAACATGGAGAGCATGCTCTCTTCTGCGGAAACTCTGCTACCGCCCGCTAGTCTCGACAGTTTCCTGCGACGGACCGAAGCGTTGCTGCAGCAAAAGCAAAAGGATCATCCCTGGATGCAAACCATCACCGAAGTCACAAAATTTATTGAGGAAGTTTTTCAGCCTGTGAAGGATGTATCGTCGGCGAAAAACGCGCCCATAGTGCCAACGCCGAAGCAATGTGCGCAGGCGATAGAGCTTCTGCGAAAGACAGAAGCGGCGGTGGATGCCAGTGCATTGTCCCTGGCTGCCAAATATAGTGCAGGAATACGACAGCGCATTGCCCAACTGCAAACGGTCTTGATTCCGTATCCAGAACCCGTGGCCGAGCTTGACCGGGTGAAGGCAGTCTAGTACAGTCCACGCCCGCTACGACTTCTCAACCTTCTTTGGAAGGCTGAGTTCTACCCACAAGTCCCATGCCCACCTTGCAAGCGACATCGGAAGACACGCGCATCTACGAATGCTGCGTGCTGTACCCGTTTCCTTTCGGACAGAAAGAGGAGATGGAACTTTTGAAGGAGATCGAAGGATCCTTCGAGGAAGCCGGAGCCAAGCAGGTGGCCAAAGACAAATGGGGCCAACGCGGACTTGCCTATACCGTCGGCGGATTCAACGAGGGAAATTTCGTCGTCTATTACTACGAGATGGATCCTTCCAAGCTCAAGGAAATCGACACGCAGCTGCGCATCGTCAAAGGCGTGCTTCGTCATATGTTTGTGAAGCCGCCCAAGAATTACGTCGTTCTCAAGTACAGCGAAGTCTATGAGCAATGGCTGAAGGAACGCGAAAACGTGGATGACCGGCGCTCCCGCGAGCGCGAAGAGAAGCTGAAAGATCAAGTGGCCCGCAAGGCGAAGCGCGCCGTGCAGCGCACCGAAGAGCAGAAGAAAGAGAAAAAGGCTCTACCCTCCCTGAACGAAGAAGCGCTCACCGAGAAGCTCGATAAGCTCATCGCCGACGACCAAGTCGACTTATAATCTCCCGCGCCGACAGGCGCCCTCTTTTTATGGCACAGCAGCACCAGAACCAACGTCAGCAACAGCGCCGGTCCGACCCGCGCCTCAAGCAGTGCCCTTTCTGCGAGAAGAACGCGAAGTACATCGATTACAAAGACTATCCCACGCTGAAGCCCTACACCGATTACTTCGGCAATGTGCGCGCCCGCTACTACAGCGGCGTGTGCCTGAAGCATCAGAAAATGCTGCGCACCGGGATCGAGCGCGCGAGGTTTATGGGGATGCTGTCGTATCGTAAATAAGGACACAGACGACTCAGAAGACTCAGAGGAGGTGCAGATGCCCCTCTTTGCGAACGTTTTTCTCAGTCTTTCCTCTGAGTCCTTTGCGTCTTCTGAGTCCTCAGGATCTTCGCTATACTTCCACTATGTCCGGTCACTCCAAATGGGCCAATATCCGGGTAAAAAAGACCGCGCAGGACGCCAGGCGCGGCAAAGTATTCACGCGCCATGCGCGCTTGATCGAGATCGCGGCGCGCGCCGGCGGCGGTGATGCGAATGCCAATCCGAGCTTGCGCACGGCCATCGATAACGCGCGGGAGGACAACGTGCCCAATGCCAATATCGAGCGAGCGATCAAAAAAGGATCGGGCGAGACGAAAGGCGAACAGATGCAAGAGATGTTCTACGAAGCCTACGGCCCCGGCGGCACGGCATTCATCATCGAGTGTCTCTCCGATAACCGCAACCGCACTGCCGCCAATGTGAAGTCCGCCATCCAGAAACACGGCGGAAGAGTCGCGGACGGCGGCTCGGTGGCATGGATGTTCGACCGCAAGGGATTGGTGGTGGCCGCATACGATCAGGCCGTGTTTGCCGGCAGCAAATTGGAGGAGCTCGAACTGGAGATCATCGACTTCGGCGCGCAAGATTTTTCCGCAGACGACGGCGTGATGCACGTCGTTACGGCCATGACGGACTGGAATCGCATCCGGGATTTTTTGAAGCAAAACGGCTGCAAGATTCTGTCCGCCGGTTTGTCCTTCCTTCCCAAGCAACGCGAGCCCGTGAAGGACGAAGAGATCGCCCGAAAGGTCAGCGCCTTCATGGAAGCCGTGGAAGAAGACGACGATGTGTCGCAGGTGTATACGAATGCGGAGATGGAATGACGAAGGAGATCGAGAAGATCAAAGAGAGCAAGGAAAAGATGGCATCCTTGGAATCGTCGATCTCTTTGATCTCCTCATGTCACGTTATTGTACCGTGAATTGCACCGAATCATCAGACGTATTCCCCGCCAAATCCGTCGCGACGGCGCGCGCGGCGTGCGGGCCCGGCGTAACGACCGCTTGATAGAGCAGATCGAAGGGTTCCTGGGGTTTGCGGGTGAGCAGCACATCATCCAAATAGAATTCCACATACTTGATGCCGCCCTCGGGATCGGAAGCGGAGGCTTGGAAGTGGATGCCGTTCGCCGCGGGGACCACCGAGCCGCCTTGCGGCGAGAGCAGCGTGATTTGGGGGCGGGTGACATCGGCCTGGAAAGAGAAGCTCTGCTCCGCGGTCACCGTGTTGTAGTACTGATCCGTCAGAACCACTTGGAGCGTATGAGTACTGTCTTTCTGGAGGGAGCGCGGCACGGCGATGGGACCTTCGAAGGGATACTGCGTGAAGACGGCCACCGATTTCCCATCGATCAGATACTCCGCCTGACGGATATCGGAACCGGCCGAGAAGCGGATCTTCGCTTGGAACGATGGATAGGAAGCGAAGCCGGCGGGAGAGACGATGGAGACGGTGGGCTGCTGCAGGCGGCCGGGCGTCAGGCTCATGTCGCATTTTTGCGTGGGAGCGACGGCGAGGCGCAGACCCGCGCCCGAGCCGGCGGCGGAGCCGGAGCCGCTATGGGCCAGCAGCCATGCTTGGATGCCTTGCTGCCATTGGTCTGCGAGCGGCTTGATGGAAGGTAACGGTTCCTGAGGCACAAGGAAACTGCGCGGCTCGCGTGCCGCGACGGGGCAACTGTCCGAAGCGAGCAGGCCCGTGACCTTATCGACCTCCACCGAAAGGCAGCCGGGATCCGGCAGCGTGGGAGCATGCTCGCTCAGGAACACATCCGCCTTGCGGTCCGAGACCGGCGTGCAAGGAGTGGGCAATTGGCCGGAGAGCAGCGAGATCTGCGAGGTGACGATGCCGTCGGGTTGTGTGAAATCCGTGACGGTCGGCTGCAAGATCTTATGCGCTTTGATCATGAATTCTTTCCAGACGGGTGCCGCCACATTCACGCCGTCGGCGGAATCGCTCATCGGATCGCTCGTCGCATTACCCACCCACACGCCCGTGAGCAGATCGGGCGTGTAGCCCATGGTCCACACGTTGTCGGGCTTGCGCTTGGTGCAATTCTGCTTGTCGTCGCGCGCGAGACACTTGTTGCTCGTGCCGGTTTTGGCGGCGGCCTGGTAGCCGGGCACCGACAGAATATTTTTCCAGTAGTCGCCCGGCCGCACGGAGCTATCGCTGAGGATCGATGTGATCTGATAGGCGATGCGCGGGTCCAGCACTTGCTCGCCCTCCTGCGCGGGATCGGATTCCGGCGGCAGCGGGAGCAAATTCCCCCGGCTGTCGGTCATCTTGAGAATGCTGATGGCTTGCTTGACGCGTCCGCCGTCGGCGAAGGTGCTGTAGCCCTGGGCCATTTCCAGGAGCGGCGCCTCCGCGGCGCCGATGGCCAGCGACGGCCCATAACCTTTGATGGGTTTCTGCTTCTTGGGCGTCGGCACGCCCATCGTGCTCGCGAGATCCAAGATGACATCTTCTTGTCCCGCCAGGTAATACGTTTTGATGGCGGGAATATTGCGCGAGCCGCCGAGCGCCGACCGCGCATTCGTGAGTCCCCAGAAGCCGCCTTCGTAGTTCTGCGGCTCATAATCGCCGAACTTGGTGGGCACGTCGAAGAGCACCGTGGCCGGGCTGTAGCCTTTCTCGAACGCCGTGGCGTACACGAACGGCTTGAAGCTGGAGCCGGGCTGGCGCGGCGTCTGCACCATGTCGATTTTTCCTTCGCGGGCGGTATCGGAGTAATCGATATTGCCGACGTATGCGAGGATCTCGCGCGTGTGCGGATCCATGGCGACGAGCGCGATATTGTGAGCGCCGAAGCGCTTCTCCAGATCGACCCGGTGCGCGGCCACGATTTGTTCCGCCGCCTGCTGCAGCCGCCAATCGAGGGTCGTCTGGATGGTGAGGCCGCCGCGCTCGAGGATCCCTTTGTCCGGAGTATCCTGGAACATTTGCTCCGCCTGGTCCTTGACCCACAGCACGAAGTGCGGCGCGCGGAAGCTGTCGCTCGCGGACTTGAATTGGATGGCGTGGATCTGGGTGAGCGCCTGCTTGCGTTGGTCCTCCGTGATCATCTTTTGTTCCAGCATATTCTGCAGCACCTGGTCGCTGCGGCCGCCGATGTAGACGCTCAGGCTGCCGCTGCCGATCGTCGTGCCGAGCAATCCGATTTTGACGTCGCGGCCCGCGATCTGGCTGCTGCCGTGGATTTTTCCGGCGAGAATTTGCTGGCGTACGGCATCGGAGACCGTGGTATGCACGTGCAAGCCATTCACGCTGAAGTACGAAGGCGATTGCGGCAGACTCGCGAGAATGGCCGCTTCGCCGAGCGTCAGATCTTTGGCGGAAACGCCGAAGTATTTGCGGCTCGCTTGCTCCACGCCGTATGC